>NZ_JACJEY010000012.1:0-125783 GCF_014164295.1 Pseudoalteromonas sp. SG43-7 | reverse complement strand
AGCGGTAAGCGGTAAGCGGTAAGCGGTAAGCGGTAAGCCAAAATCTACTCAATTCAGATTTTATGTCAAGGCTTACCAAGCGCTCTGGTCGCTTAAAACTTACAGCTTATGCCTTATAGCTCTAATTATAACTTATAGCTTTAAATCAGTTCATCAAACAAATCAAATAACTTATCTAGCTCTTCGATGGTGTTGTAGTGCATGCAACCAATGCGTACAACGCCGCCAGTATCCAATACACCCAATTGCTTGCATAAGCCCTGAGCGTAGAAGTTACCATCCCACACACATATATGTTGCTTACCTAAAAACTCAGACACCTGACGTGGCTCAAGCCCTGCAAAGGTTAAAGCAAAAGTTGGGGTACGTTCAGCTAAACGATCTAAATCATCAATACCAAATAGTTTGATCTTAGGATAGTTAACTAGTCGAGTAAGAAAGTACTCACTTAACGCCATTTCATGCTGTTTAGTTTTTGCAAAAGCAGAAGCTAATTTATCGCGGCGTGAATAGCTACCATCAAGCTCACTAATATCTGCAATGTAGTCAACCGCAGCAATTAAACCTGCGAGTGCTTCAAAGCTTTGCGTGCCGGTTTCCCAGCGCCCAGGAATAACATCTTTGGCAGGCTCGACTTTGTATGGTCTAAACTCTTCAAGGTGCTCACGCTTAGCGTACACCATACCTAAATGTGGGCCGAAAAACTTATACGCAGAGCAGGCCAAAAAATCACAATCAAGTGCTTGAACATCAATCAGCTCATGTGGCGCATAATGCACAGCATCCACATACACCAAAGCACCTACCCTATGAGCCATTTCAACAATACGTTTAATGTCGTTTATAGAGCCAGTAGTGTTTGATGCATAAGTAACGGCTACTAATTTGGTTTTAGTACTCAGTAAGCTTGTAAAATGCGCTAAATCTAAGCTGCAATCAGCTTCGTTAATCAATACAGTATTAACCTTTGCGCCTTTATCTTCTGCAGCCTGCTGCCAAGAGGATACATTTGAGAAGTGATCTGCATTGGTCACGATAATCTCATCACCCGCTTGCCAATCACGAGAAATCGCACGGCTAAAGCTAAAAGTAAGGCTAGTCATATTCGCACCGAATACAATTTGATCGCGCGATGGGGAATTAAGTAAATCAGCAGCCGCTTGGCGCGCATCAGCCATTAACTCAACGGTTTTTTCACTCGAAAAAAATGCACCGCCTAAATTCGAGTTGTAATAACCTAAATAAGCCGACATTGCACTCAAAACAGGCTGTGGTACTTGTGAGCCACCCGGGCCATCTAAAAATATTGGTGACTTACCAGCTACTTGCTGCATTAGGGCCGGAAATTGGCGGCGTAATTGTGTTAAGTTCATTGCTATTCCTTAAGCTGTCAGTACGAAGCAGTCAAGATAACCCGCTTTTGTGTCATCAATCTTATTCATCGGCGTGGCGTTGTGCCATACTTCACGGTCGTTGATTAATGCAAACATACCGTCTTTAATTTCCATTTTAAAACACGGCTCAGCTTGTTTGTTTTCATAAACAAGTAATTCACCACCTTCTAGATTTTCATGTGATACACCACAAATACATACATGATCAAAGCCGTCTTGGTGAATACCTTCTGGCGCAGGCGGCGTATCACTTTCAATAGCAAGCATACGAAATTGATGAATTTCAATATCACGCTCTTCGCTAATACCGGTAATGGCACGAAACTCATTGACGATACTTTTCATCCCTTCGCTTGCCAATAAACTCGGCTCTAAATTTTCGTAAGTGCGCTCAACATTACCTTGGAAAGTATTGATTGAATCATCTTGCACAAATGCTTTTGTGGCTTGTAAAACAAGTTCATCATTTTGCACTTTAATTACTGAATAGCGGCGTTTACGAAACGCACCATCGGCGTACGGATTAGCAGGTAGATTAGCAAATGATGGCTTGACTGCCTCGATATGAGCTTGGTTTACAAAACGAAGTTGTAATAGGTTCTGGTTGTTTAATGCTGTCATAAAATATCACCTAAAAAATAAGAGACTAACTCATAAATATTGAAGGGGATTTTAATGCAAGTAGAGAGGATTTTTTGCGTCTTTATTTAATAAAAGGAGTTTAAAAGTATAAAATTAAGATCCAAATGAGGGTTTTATTGAATTTTTAATTTAAAAATAAAAACGACCACGTGGCGTGGTCGTTTTATCAACTACAAAAAGTATTCAATAAACTTAAGGTGTTGTTTCTACAAACTCAACATTTACTTCGCACGACTCTGTGATTGGACCTACCTCATAATAGTCAGTTGAGTCCCAAGTACCATCACAGCCTGTTACGCTTACAACTTCATAACCACTATCAGTGGTATAAATTTATCCCGCGGCTTTCACCATCTGATTATAGAAAGTTAGATTCACTAACACTACCGTTGCCAGTAACGTTCACAGTAACACTGTAGTTTACTGAATACGAAATATTGTAATAACCTTGGTTATCACGTAAATCATCTAAATAACTAACAGTACCACTGCTTAGCGGATTATAATCAAAGTCCAACCTTGCTGATTTATCAGCAATAGCTTCTATTCCACTAATAGTCTCTAATGCATTCTGTCTAGAATAGACGTCTGTTAAATTGCTATTATTACTAAAATCTAGAGTCGTAATTGGAGAGTTATTCACCTGCAGCCAGTATAAAGACGTCATCTCACTTATATTTAGCTGTTCAAGCTGATAATTACCAAACAAATCCAGTGATAAAATTAGCTCAGGATTAGCAATTGACGATAAGTCACTAATACCTGATTGATATATTCCTAGTCTTGATAAATTAGTAAAAGACGAAAAATCAAAACTTGTATAATTAGCTCCACCTATCGTTAAACTTGATATGTGATAGACCTGTGACCATGGCACAAGTGATTGCTCAATACCTTCGATACTTAATGAAGTCAAGCTTTGTAAAGCTGAAAAATCTAGATTATTTATTGAGGTATAAGAAATGCTAAGGCTTTCTAAATTAACGAGATTTGTTAGGTTAAGCACTGAAACCCCCATTTTACCAATATCAAGGCGAGTTAATTTCGTTAAATTGGTGACATCAAGCTCTGTTACCCCCGTTTGCCCCCATAAAAACGCATTTCTTAGCTCTGTTAAATGCCCAATATTGAGTTCAGTTAAGCTACCACTATTAATTGCTAAGTACTCTAACTGAGTGTTAAAGATTAGGTCTAGCTGATTTAACTCTATGCCTTGTAAGTCTAAATGCACTAATTGTGTTTGATTAGATAAATCAATCTGAGTCAATGGCATATCATGCAAAGTTAAATACTGCAGTGAGGTATATGCAGATAAGTCAATATCTGAAAGATTTTGTCCACTCAACTCTAGGCGAGTAATTAGACTAGAGTCGTAAAATTGAATAGATTCTATTTTTGTTTGCTGCTCAGAACCATAGTTATAACCATTAGAAAACTCTGTTAATTGCTCAAAAGCAGATAAATCAAGATGGGGACCCAAGTTTAAGTCTGAGAGTTCAAGAATCTGTAAATTAGGCAAGGCCTCTAGACCGGCTAAAGACGTAATCTCACCATAGTTGTTCCACAGGCAATTTAATTCAATCACACTCTCTAAGCTTGTTTCACCTGAATTATCAACACACATTGCAAGCGCAGGATCTGTAATATTCGCTTGGGTAGATAACGGAATAAGCTCTTTAAACGTTACATCAATTTGACAACTTTCTTTCACATAAGGGATTCTATAATCACTGCCATCTTCATAGCCGTCACAACCTGAAATACTATCAAGCTCATAACCTGAACTTGGCTCAATAGATGTCGACCAATTTGAGCCATGAGCAACATTACTATCATCTCCTACAGCTAATGAGCCATTACCATCACCATTAACTGTGATTGTATGCATAGGTAAATCAAACGATAAGTAAACTTTATCTTGCTCTAAGCAGCTATTACCTTTTAAGTACTTACAGAAAGTAACATTACGGCGATTGTTATCGACTAATTCAATAACAGTATCTTGACCGTCGAGGGTTAACTCTAACTTTCCATCAACTAGCTCAACATATACAGGTTCAGTGTCGTCAATCTGAAAAATATAGTGTTGCTTATTTAGCACTTCATCATAGTAACCATAGGTAACAGCCCAGCGAGCAATACCATTACTATCATTTTGATAAAGGCTAAAAACTAAGTTATGTTCTTCAAACTGAGCGACATCTGTTGAAGGTGTGTAATCATGTATATATAAATGTGCTGTAGTGTCTCCACCATTTACGGCACCGCCAAGCGTCCGCTCTATAAAATAACGCTGACCATCAACAGCGACTAGGGTATATATAAACTCCCCCTCAAGTGTGCATGTATCTAAAGAAACATCGCACCAATCAACTCTCTGATAGATGCCATCAACGTATTCAGAATATCGATCACGTTTTAAATGTCCACCTTCAAACCCTCCTTGAAAAGAGCTTGTGTCAAAAGTAAAGAAAACCTCTCCATCATCATAAACTTGTATTTCCCCCCAATGGGTGTCTAGGTCATGACCATCTCTAAACTGGTGACGACCAGCAAAGTTATCTGCACTAATTGGTTGTTCATTACGACGCACCATGATGCCTGAATCTGTATAATGCTCACCGTCAAAAATACCTTGAGTAACAAGCTGGTAACCAACATTTAAACCTTTAGTGATATAAAATGATTCAGTTCCGTTATCTTCAGGAAAGAAAAGCGCTATAGAGTTATCAACTATTTGCCAAGTGAAATTCTCTTCGGATAAGTCACTTATATTATGAGATACACCAGACCCATCAAGATTAAAATTTACTTTATTAACAGTCTTTTCCCCGACCAAGTCAACTGACCATTGTCCTGCGATATCATCGGTTGTAATAGCTAAACGTTGATCGAGTGATGTTTTACTCACTTCATAAGAAGTTGTGTATTCATCAACTAACACATCATCTTTATATTGTTCGATTACTCGATCTAACTCATACCAGTTAATTCCTTTCTCTGGTAATGGTTTTAATCTCAGGCTTGTAGCAATATCTTTAAAATTAACTTCAAGTGGAAAACCCTCTGGGTATTCTATATTTTGATATTCATTAAGAATAAACGCTTGCTGTGGGGTGATTTCAATCACACCTTGCTTATCCTCTTGCCAAGTAATATCAACTTTACCGTTGTAGGTTAAATAGCCGGTATTATCTTCATTAAGATCTACAGTATAAGCACTTGCATAATACAGATCTTGATTACCAATAATGAAGCTACCAACTGTTTGCTGTTGCTCTTTAAAGGTTGCTGTAATTTCACAATCAGTGTTACTTGCAAATGCAATGTAGTGATTACCTTCAATATAGCCATCGCAGCCTTCAATTACGTCTAAAACGAAACCGTCGTCAGGAATGATTTCAAACCCAACTTTTTGATACAAAAATGACGCTTGTGATGCGGGTGAAATTTCACCATTGCCACTTGAGTTAGCGCTAAGGGTAACTTTAGGGCGCTTTGGTAAGTAAGTAATTTGTGACGCAGCATTACACGTGCCACCATCTTGATAATGGCAAACTACAATGCTGCCGGTATCTGATGAAACAAGCTCAAGATGCCACGTTTCACCATTTCGGTCATAACTTAATACACCGTCATTAAAGGTTGCGCCGGTGTAAGTCTGCCCCTCTAATTCAACAACGTATATTACGTTACCGTTTTCGTCATATTCAGTATAAATTCTATCTGTTTGGCCATCTGCTGAATAAAACTCTGTGTAATTCTCTAATAGCTCTTCGGTGAATGCGCTGTAGGTTAAGTCTTTGCTGTATTCATAAACTAATATTGCACCGCTTTGAGACCTAATCTCACCATTTGGTAAATAGTAATTTAGAGTGCGCTTAATGTAATACAGGTTACCAACAATACTGATGAACTCATGAATCATTTCACTTTCAAGGTAGCAACTTGCACCAAAGCCTTCACATGACGTAACAATTTCATTGTTATAAATAAAACGCTTACGTGTAAACTGACCATCATTTAAATGCCCCTGCCAATCAGTGATGCCTAGGCCGATCATCATTGTGCCATCGCTAAAAATATTTAAATCATACGATTGAGATGTGCCGATAAAGCCATGCCAACGACCAATTAAATCATCATTCGTAGTCGATACCGCTTGTTTTTTGATTAATAGCCCCGTTAGGGTGTCACTCGGCTTATCAAAGCTCGTATCAAGACCAACTAATTGATAGCCGCCACTTAATGCTTTTGTAAACCAAAGCTCTAGCTGCCCTGTTTCGCCGCCGTCATCATAGTTAACAATTAAGCTATGGCTGTTTAGCTGCCAAGTAAACGCTTCGCTACTATCAACAACGCCTGTACCGTCAGCATAAAATTGCAGGGTTTCAGGTAGGTTGGGATCGTAGCTAGTATAAAAATCATTATCTTGTACATGAAGTGCCCACTCACCTACCAGCTGTTCAGCTAATAATGAAATGGTTTTATTTTTATATATTAGATTCGTCGTATATGTTTCATCATCTTCAGTCGTCATTGTAACTGAACCGCTGTTGCTATTAACAACCGTTCGCTCTGTTGAACGCGTCACTTCGATGGTTCTAAACACATCGTTTTCAGCCAATACAGTAAAGCTGAATCCAGTTAAAACTACAGACTCTGAACTTTCTGCATCTGAATTTTGATAAATCGTAACTTTTTCAGCAAAGTCTAATGTATAAACGCCTGCATTTTCAGCCCAAGAGATCGCACTACTGGTATTAGAGCTAAACTGCCCGCTTCCATCAGCCCTTAAGCTAAGGTGGAATGCTGTATTGGTATGATAACGAGGTGAGTTAATAATATAATTACCCTCGAGCGTACCTGTTGCGCCGGTTACGAGAGCATCATCTTCTTTAATTTCTTTTTTGGTTTTTTCGATGATTTCAGGATCTTTCTCTATCACTTCTTCTTCAAACTGCTTCGCGACTTGTTCATTCGCAACAAGCTCCAGCGTGCTATTAATACCTTCAGGTAATTGATAATCTGGATTATCAACAACAATCTTAATAAGTGTTGCTAGCTGAATCTTCTCATCCGCATCAACATTTAACAGTGCGCTATTAAGCTCTTCTTCACTCGCAGGCTCTGTACCATCACGTGTTAAAAGTGCAAATTCAGCAGTGGTAACATTAGTGATATTGACACCAAAATTATCATTACTATCAAGCGTATTATCCTCGCCCGCTTGTGCTAAAAGCTTTTCAACTGAACTTAGCTGCGATACAAACTCAACACCTGGGTTTAAGGCATCTAGTCCTTTCGCTTTTACTCTTACCAACTTTTTAGTTGATGACTCATCGATATTTAAAACCGCTGTATAACGACCACTATCATTTGCTTGAACCTGGAACGATTCACCACCAACAACAATTTCAAGTTCAGCATTTGCAATTGGCTCATCAGTAACAAGCCCTGTTATGGTTACATTGGATACTTTACGCTTGATGAGCACCGCTTGAGAGGATGATGCTGAAGCACCATCATTATCAGTAACCGTTACAGTAAAATTAACCGTAATGTCTTCACTGATATCGGGGGAAGTAAAGCTCACTTCAGCACTGGAAAGACCATCACTGATAAAGTCAAAGCTCGCATCGTGGCTCCAACTATATGACGAAATTTCACCATCAGTATCATTTGCTGTCGCTTTAAGAGTGAATGTTTCTTGTTCTATTTGTTCATCTGCAGCCGTTAGTGTAACTATTGGGCCTTGGTTAACTGGGTCAACAGGTTTTGGCGTTGTACTACCGCTATCATCACCTCCGCCTCCACAGCCAGTTAAAAATAGTGCACTGGCTAGTAAGCCTATGCGTAGCTTTATTTCAAAAAAACCCATTTTATTCCCCTTTTAAATGGATGCTATTGAGGGAGCTGTGTTTAAATCATTTCCCTTTAATAATTTAAAAAAGCCTTAGCTTAATGTGGCTTTAAAATTTTGTTTTCGGTTCTTATAACTTTTTATATTTATACTTTAAGAATTACACCTCAGAAGCCTCAAGCTCGAATCATCATTCTCAAGTTATTAAATCTCCCAATCCCCTGATTCTCATAGGCTAATTATTCTTTCGTACACTAAAGATATTGATGCTGCGTAATTTGATGTGGTAAATGAAATTGAAATTAGCTAAGGAGTTTACGATGGTGCCTTTCATTGCTGATTGATTATTTTAATAGCATGAAGGAAGTTATCGCCTTTTCCATGGCAACTAATAACATATGTTAATTTTTTATTGGTAAGATTCTAGACTAAGAAAACTTTTCGTCAAGTGAAAATGAACAAAGGCTTAACAAAAACCCACATATTGTGGGTTTTTTTGCAACAAGTAGACTTTTAAACAGCTTGTTGAATAATCACGTTGTCTGCTTTTTTAGTGTAAGCAGGCATGCGATGGAAGTTCAAGTAACGGTATGTATCTGATGCTGTTGCATTGATCTTCGCAGCATATTCTTGATACTCAGCAGATGTTGGTAACCTACCTAAAATTGCAGCGATTGCAGCAAGTTCAGATGAAGCTAAAAATACGTTTGCGCCATTACCTAAACGGTTCGGGAAATTACGTGTAGAGGTAGACACAACTGTTGCTTGATCTGCAACACGTGCTTGGTTACCCATACATAGTGAACAACCTGGAGTTTCGATACGTGCGCCAACACGACCAAAAATACCGTAATAACCTTCTTCTGTAAGTTGGTCTTTATCCATCTTAGTTGGTGGAGCAACCCAAAGCTGAGTCGGTAATTGACCTTTAAAGCCATCAAGCAACTTACCAGCAGCACGGAAGTGACCAATGTTAGTCATACAAGAGCCGATGAATACTTCATCAATTTTCTCGCCTGCAACATCAGAAAGAAGACGCGCATCATCTGGATCATTTGGTGCACAAAGAACTGGCTCTTTAATTTTGGCTAAATCGATATCAACTATATGAGCGTACTCAGCGTCTTTATCAGCTTCCATAAGTTCTGGGTTAGCTAACCACTCTTGCATTGCTGTAATACGACGTTCAATCGTACGTACATCACCGTAACCTTCAGAGATCATCCACTTCAGCATCACAATGTTTGATTCTAGGTATTCAGAAATAGATTCTTTAGATAACTTAACAGTACAACCTGCCGCCGAACGCTCTGCAGATGCATCAGATAATTCAAATGCTTGCTCAACAGTTAGGTGCTCAACGCCTTCAATTTCTAGTACACGACCAGAGAATTCGTTAATTTTTCCTTTTTTCTCAACGGTTAATAAGCCTTGCTTAATACCGTAGTAAGGGATTGCATGTACTAGGTCACGTAATGTGATACCAGGCTGCATTTCGCCTTTAAAACGGACTAAAATTGATTCAGGCATATCAAGTGGCATTACACCAGTTGCTGCTGCGAATGCTACTGCACCCGAGCCAGCTGGGAATGAAATACCTAATGGGAAACGTGTATGTGAATCACCACCAGTACCGACGGTGTCTGGTAATAACATGCGGTTTAACCATGAGTGGATAATACCGTCACCTGGGCGAAGTGAAACACCGCCACGGTTCATGATGAAATCAGGAAGCGTATGGTGAGTATTTACATCAATAGGTTTAGGGTAAGCTGATGTATGACAGAAAGACTGCATTGTTAAATCTGCAGAGAAACCTAAACAGGCTAAATCTTTAAGTTCATCACGCGTCATAGGACCGGTTGTATCTTGCGAACCAACAGTTGTCATTTTAGGCTCACAGTATTGACCTGGGCGAATACCAGCAACGTTACATGCTTTACCAACCATTTTTTGCGCTAGTGTGAAGCCTTTATCAGAAACTTCTGTTGCTGTTGGTACTTTAAATACATCTGTTGCACCCAAGCCAAGAGATGTACGCGCTTTGTCAGTTAAACCACGACCAATGATTAGTGGGATACGACCACCAGCACGAACTTCATCTAAAATTACCTCAGATTTAAGTTCAAAAGTAGAAATAATTTCATCAGTACCGTGACGCTTAACAACACCTTCGTAAGGGAAGATATCGATTTGCTCACCCATGTTAAGTTCATCAACATTTAATTCGATTGGTAATGCGCCTGAATCTTCCATTGTGTTGAAGAAGATTGGCGCAATTTTATTACCTAAACATACACCGCCAACACGCTTGTTTGGTACAAACGGGATATCATCGCCCATAAACCAAAGTACAGAGTTAGTTGCTGACTTACGAGAAGAGCCAGTACCAACAACATCACCTACGTAGGCAAGTGGTAAGCCTTTCGTTTTTAGTTCTTCAAGTTGTGTAATTGGACCAACTTCACCAGCTTTATCAGGTGTAATACCGTCACGTTCAATTTTTAGCATTGCTAAAGCATGCAATGGAATATCAGGACGTGACCAGGCGTCTGGCGCTGGTGATAAATCATCAGTATTTGTTTCGCCTGTTACTTTGAATACCGTAACTGAGATTTTTTCAGCAACCGCAGGTTTATTGGTAAACCATTCTGCAGCAGCCCAAGATTCAATAATTTGCTTAGCGTATTCATTACCCGCTTTTGCTTTTTCTTCAACGTCATAAAATGCATCAAACATTAATAACGTATTTGCAAGACCTTTAACAACGATTGGCGCAAGCGCTTCTTCGTCAAGTAGCTCAATCATGGGGGCGATGTTGTAACCGCCAAGCATTGTGCCTAATAGTTCAGCTGCTTTTTCTTTTGAAATTAGTGGTGAAGTTGCCTCACCTTTAGCAACTGCGGCTAAAAAGCCAGCTTTGATGTAAGCTGCGTCATCCACACCTGGCGGCACGCGATTTACTAATAAGTCTAAAATAAACTCTTCTTCACCTGCAGGTGGTGTTTTAACTAGCTCGATAAGATCAGCCGTTTGCTGAGCATCCAATGGCGCTGGTACGATACCTAACGCGGCACGTTCTTCTACGTGTTTACGATAATCTTCTAGCACAATATTGCCCTCTTGGTGACGTGAAAGTATTCAGTAATACACATTCTCGCGAAAAATTACTCAATACTTATAGTATTCTGACGATTAATTATAAAGCTTTTAAATATAGATGAAAATCCGTGCAATCAAGCAAAATTCTATACTCATTATAAATACTGTGAATAACCAATTAGGAAAAAACCATTCACATGAATGTTAATTAACTGCGAATCATTGCTATTTTTTAGGCATAAAAAAACCCAGCATCTTGCTGGGTTTTTAATAAATCAAATGCTATTAACGCTTAACTTTCACGCGCTCAATTGACTTAAGGTGTGCTTCTACACGACGGTTTTCCGCGTGTGCAGCAGGTGTGTTGTCTGTATTTTTAAGACGCTCTTCGCCTAGACCAACAGTAGTAATACGATCTTCAGCAATGCCATCAGCAATTAGCTTAGCAGCAACTGCATCAGCACGCTTTTTCGATAACCACTTGTTATACTCAGCTTTACCAACAGCTGAAGAATGACCTTCAAGTAATACTGTTGTGTCTGTATGCTCTTTTAAGAAGCTAGCAACTTGGTCAATACCGCTGTCATATTTACCAGCAACTTTTGAGGCGTTGTTAGGGAATGTTACTAACAAGCTCTTAGTTACTTCACGGTCTTCATATAAAGTACAACCTGTTCCATCAACAGCATCTGTCATTGGTGTGTTTGCACATTGGTCATCTGCATCAGGGATGTTATCACCATCGCTATCTACCGGGGCAACTGCTACAGGTACTACTGTAGCTGGAGCTGGAGCAGCTTTAACTGGCTCAGCAGCTGAACTTTGCTTGCCAAATAAATAGCTAAGACCAAGTTTAGCACCTACATCTGTGTAACCACGGTCAAGGCCTTGGTAAATAGATGTTTCAGCATTAAATGCAAAATTATCAGTGAAGTAATGTTGGTAACCAGCACCCACATTAGCAAAAGTTAGGTTTTCTGTAATATCGATTTTTTTAAGACCGAAAATACCATAGAAAGGGCCGCCGTTGATGTGATAAAGACCATCAATACCTAAACGGTCGCCGTCCATGCTTGTTGCGTTCATGGCAGGATTTGCATTTGAAATGTCAAAATCCATATCAGCATATTCTAGACGTGCACTCCAGTAATCGTTAAAACGATAACCAATTTCTGCACCCCAACCAGTTGAATCATCAACGTTGGTACCTGCGCTTCCACGGACATTTTCCCATGAAGCATCGTAATAATCGCCAAAAGCACCGATAAAGAAACCTTCTTTTTCAGCAGCGAAACTTGAAGCGCTAGTTGCAGCTAGTGCTAAAGCAATAGTAAGTGATTTTAATTTCATTGTTTCCTTCCCATTTTCACAATTAAAATTGTAGCTAAGAGACCCTAGCTCAATAAGTTTAACCATAGAGTACCGTATCTTTAGTTAATCATTACTTAACGAAAATATTTAAATGCATATTTTGCAATTTAACTATTTATTAAAATAAAGCGCCCTACATTATAGTTCAGATAAAAAACTTTACCTAACTTGCACATCTATCGATTGTCAGCATTGTAGTTGCTATCACTGCAATTTCAGCCACAACGTTTCTAATATCTTTGGCTTTAATAATTTAAATGCTTAAGCTAATGAGTGCATTATATTGGTTAATTTTAAATCAACAAGTAGTTAAGCATATTTATTTCTTATAATTATTAATAAATAACAGCTTTTAACTAAAGATCTGGATGTATAAACCACATTAATTCATTAATCGTCGCTCAATTTACGAACAATACGACTAACAATCAGCGCTCCGTTATTATGTACCACAAAATGTTTGGTAATTAGTATCCCCATCAACAGGCGGGGAGTACCAAAATGCAGGGCTTGCCAACAATTGGTAAGGCGACCTCAAGGCCGTTAAATATTCATCTAACATGCTGCTTTCACCAGTACTTTCATACTGCTGTATTATGCTTTCAACGATATGATTACGCGGGATCAAGCGTGGGTTGGCTTGGCGCATCAGCTGATAGCTGTGCGTATTTGTTCTGGCTAACCACTTAATAGACCAACCAGCCAAGTCACTCGGAATGGCAGTCTGACCTTGCAATGATTCTGTTAAGGAGTCAAAAGTATTGGTGTAATCAAGCTGATGACTTTTCAGTAAAGTTAATAACTCGGATACTAATTCAGCATCGCCATCTTGATGACCATCAAAGCCCAACTTTTTCGCCCACATCTGTGTAAAGGCTTGATGAAACTGCTCAGCAAAACCATTTATTAATGGGCTTAATAGCTCAACAGCCAGCTCTTCGTCATCGCTAATTAAAGGAATTAAACTTTCAGCTAAACGTGCACAATTCCAATTAGCAATATTAGGTTGATTGCCAAAAGCATAGCGACCTTGGCGATCAATAGAACTAAATACAGTATCAAAATCAAACTGATTCATCATTGCACAAGGGCCATAATCGATGGTCTCACCACTGACGAGCGTATTATCAGTATTCATTACTCCATGAATAAAACCAACGCGCATCCAGCTAACAATCAGGCTAACTTGCTTTTCAATTACCGCACTTAAAAATGCCAAATAACGCGCAGAGCCCGTAGACTTTATCTCAGGATAATGACGCTCAATAGCTAAATCAGCTAAGGCTTTTAAACCAGTAACGTCACCTTGCGCAGCTAAATACTGAAACGAACCGACACGTATATGACTACTAGCAACGCGGGTAACAATGGCTCCTTGTTGTGGTGGTTGACGGTAAACTGTTTCACCACTGGCAACAACTGCCAAACAACGTGTCGTCGGTATGCCAAGCCCATGCATTGCCTCACTCATTATATATTCACGTACCGCAGGACCGATTGCACAACGGCCATCACCTCCACGTGAAAATGGCGTAGCACCAGAACCTTTGAGTTGAATGTCCCAAAGCTGTTGCTGCTGATCAGTGACAGCCCCTAATAAATGTGCTCGCCCATCACCTAAACGCGGTGAAAAATGTCCAAATTGATGCCCTGAGTAACCTAATGCCACAGCAGCAACATCGCTGTTATTAAGATTACCAGAAAAAATTACCGCACGTTCTGATGTGACAACCTCAATATTAAGCTGCCTAGCTAACGTATCGTTCCACAGCAGTAAGTTTGGAGCAATAACAGCACTTGGCTGATCAGCCACAGCAAAATCATCAGCAATCTGGGTGTAACGAGCAACTAATTTCATAGTATTCCTTAAGCTTGGGTTGTTTGTATACCAACGCGATTATCGCCCACGCTGTATGCAACTAACAGACTGAGCTCTTGTAGGCTTAATCCGCTTTGTTGCTGCAATTCATTAAAAAAATGTTGAGCGTTGGCAAGTGACTTTTTAGTTTGTAAACCGCCATCAATTATTTTATGAGCACGGAGATAACTTTCTACATCACGCGATAATAAAAAAGTGTCTTTCCCTAAGGTTCGCAATGCATAAGGGCCGGTGTTACCACCTAAACGCGCCCCATGCTTTTTTAAATACCCCCACAAACCAATAATATCGTCGCTCGGCCAATCTGCAATAAACTGACTAAAACTGCCATGTTCACTTGCCACTTCATGGATCATATACGCATTTTCTGGGATCGTTTGCACTTTTTTAAAGTTACGAACGATTCGCTCATCGGTGGCTTTTTGCTCAAGCATATCTGGCGGCATCATTAATAATTTAGCCACACTAAAATCCCAAAATACTTCCCGAAAACCTGGCCATTTATTGTTGATCACTGACCAATAAAAACCACTTTGAAAAATTTTGCGGGTAAACTCTTCAAGCCATGCATCATCAGGTAAAGCAGTTAATTGCTTTGCATTTTGAGGGGCAACAAGTAAGTGCTGTAACATTACTTCGCTACCTTTTCGCTGTGCCGCTCGTTGATATATATCTTGAAATTTTTCCATTACTCACTACCACTACTTGTTATTACGCTTACTGTAACGCTATTTACGTTGTAAAAAAATGTCAGGAGCACATTGCAGCTAAAAATAAACTTAAAAATATCCAGCCTTGACACCTAGACGGCTAAAATGCTTTAATCTTTTGCATTACCCCTATTAAAGGTGTGAGTTTTAAACGATAAAACTTGCACCATGGGCTAGAAGAGGTGCGTTATTCAGGTAACGTATGTGAGGAGCACACACTCCAGTGATCATACGTGAGGGGAATTAACGCCGAGAAGTAACACTTTTTGTGAAGTTTTACTTCGGGCGACTGGGTTGAATCCCAGCGACTGTCACCAATAACAGCTTGGCTGTTAAAATATTTGGTGGAGAGCTTCTGGTCTTAGCGTAATAAGGCCATAGCGCCCTATTATATTAAGCCCATTCGCTCTTCGAATTATTAGTTCGAACGACGTTAATGTGGCTCCAATCATAAAAGCTTATTAACTCCTCGAATCACTTATAAGTTCGTGAGAGATGATCAATAACTTCAATTTAAATGACTACCCTTTGTGGACGGCACTCGTCACGCCATTTACTGACGCTGGTGAAGTCGACTATGCCACTCTTGATCAGTTAGTTGCACAGCAGCAAGTGGCTGACAATGGTATTTTATTACTTGGTAGCACCGGCGAAGGCCTCGCACTAACACTCAAAGAGCAACAAGCGATTGTTGAACACGTGTGCCAATTAACGCCAACAGTACCGCTGATGGTTGCAGTAGGCGGTATAAATCTAAAGCAACAACTTGCCTGGGTTGAATACTGTAATCAGTTACCCATTCATAGCTATTTACTGGGCACTCCCCTATACGCTAAGCCCGGCGTGGTAGGCCAAACACATTGGTTTGAAAGCTTACTTAATACCAGTAAACATCCTTGCATGCTTTATAACGTACCAGGGCGCAGTGCTGTTGATATTCCATCGGCCGTAATTAGCAACTTGAAAGACCATAAAAACTTGTGGGCACTCAAAGAAGCCAGTGGCGACATTGCTAAATTTGAAGGTTTTAGAAAAGTCGCACCTAATTTAGCTATTTTTAGCGGTGACGATGCACTGATGCCTTACTTTGCCCAGGCTGGCGCAAAAGGTTTAGTCTCTGTGGCTGCTAATGCATGGCCTGTGCAAACCCATGAGTTTGTAAAACGAAGTCTCAGCGGTCAACACCCCAATTTATTTGCCGACTGGTCACAAGCCATTCAAAGCTTGTTTGCTGTCGCAAACCCTATCCCCGTCAAAGTATTGATGCATTTACAAGGGCGAATTAACAGCCCGTACTTACGTCCACCTTTGACGCATCTTGAGTTAACGCAAACTGATTGTATTAACAACGCAAACAACACCATTTTATCTTGGCATTAAATACAGGTTTTTATAATGAGCTGGTTAGAACTACTAAATAATTTAGAATCGGGCGCTGTGCGCGCAGCAACACAAGACGACAACGGCCAATGGCATGCTAACGTTCTGGTAAAACAAGGTATTTTAGAAGCGTTTAAAAATGGCACTAATACCGAATTTCCAGGTGGCTTTGTTGATAAACACAATTTAGCACCACAAGGTTTTGCAGCCGATGCTGGAGTGCGTATGGTACCTGGTGGCTCAAGCGTTCGCCGTGGCGCACACGTTGCTAAGGGCACGATTATTATGCCACCAGCATATGTAAACATTGGTGCCTTTATCGACGAAGGCACTATGGTTGATAGCCACGCGTTAGTGGGGTCGTGTGCGCAAGTAGGTAAAAATGTACATTTAAGCGCTGCAGTACAACTAGGCGGTGTACTTGAACCTATTGGTGCAAGCCCGGTGGTGGTAGAAGACGATGCATTCATCGGTGCAGGTTGCGTGATTGTTGAAGGCGTAGTAGTGAAAAAAGGCGCGGTGCTCGCACCAGGTGTACGCTTATCAGCAACTATTCCAGTTTATGACTGTGTTAATGAGCGCCAGCTGGCTAAAGGCGAGCCTATTCCTGAATACGCGATTGTTATTCCAGGTTCTCGCCCAGCTTCTAATACTTGGGCCCGCGAGCAAGGATTAAGTATGTCGTGTGCATTAATTGTAAAATACCGTGATGAACAAAGTGATGCATCATTGCTGCTTGAAGAGGTTTTACGTTAATGAGCTTTTTGAGCACGCCAGTTAAAACCGCCATTGATGAGCTATCAACTACGCTTGATACACCCTTTTTTATTTACGACCTTGATACATTAAACGCACACTTAACGCGGTTAGTGACGCAAACTGAGGTAAAACTGTGGTATGCCGTAAAAGCTAACCCATTATCTAAAGTCATTCAAAGCTTAGATAACGCGGGTTTTAACTTTGATGTGGCAAGTAAGGGCGAACTTGAGCAAGTACTTGCTCAAGGTATTAACAGCGAGCGCGTGCTCAATACAGGGCCTGCCAAAAGCCCAAAACAAATTAAACACTTTATTGCGCGCGGCGTACGTACCTTTGTTGCCGAAAGCCTTAATCAAGTACGCTGGCTTAACGAGCAAGCAAGCTTACAAAACTGTCAGTTACAGGTATTACTGCGAGTGCAATTACGCTGGCCTGAAGGGGAAAAAAACCCACTTGGTGGCGATAGCCTTACTCCATTTGGTTTAGGTTGCGATGAATGGCAAGCGCTAAATACTAGCGACTACCCAGCGCTTAATTTTGACGGTCTGCATATTTTTCAGTGGGGCAACATGCTTAGCAGCGACAAACTCGCTGAACTTTGGTCACAAATGATTACGCCGTTAACAAAGCTTGCCAACGACTTAGGTATTCACTTAAAAGTACTCGACTTAGGCGGTGGTTTAGGTATTCCTTACACTCTTGATGCACCAACCTTAAGTTGGGATGCGCTCATTGATGCATTAGCTAACATTAAACATGCCGCAGGCGTACAAGAACTCTGGATGGAGCTTGGCCGTTATGCTGTGGGCGAATGCGGTCATTACGCAACGCCTGTCGTTGAGCGAAAACTTAACTATGCCCAACAACAAGTGATCTTAAGCGGCGGTATTAATCATTTATTGCGCCCTGCAGTCACCAGCCAAGATTTCCCAGCACGATTATTACGAGACTCAACTGCTGCATACCAAACTATGAGCTTATATGGGCCATTATGTACAGCACTTGATTGCTTAGGTGAACACCAATTACCTAGTGATTTAAATGAGCAAGACTGGTTGGTGTTTAGCCAATGTGGCGCGTACGGCTTTACCGAAAGTATGCCGTATTTTTTATGTCATGAGCTAGCAGCTGAATACACATTACAAAATGGCGAGCTTAACTGTATTCGCACAGCTGAAGATGCCAGCTACTACTTAAGGTAATTGAGATGAGTACGACTAAAGCTATAAGCCAAGAAAACATAGTAGTTGGTGAAGTTGCCAACGGCCTACCGCTCACAATTCCTGTCTATCGTTTAAAAGGCGATGGCACTGGGCCAAGTGTGTATGTACAAGCTAATATGCACGGTGCAGAAGTACAAGGCAATGCAGTTATTTACCAATTACTTGAGCAGCTTAAGCATCTTGAACTCAAAGGCGATATCACCCTGGTGCCTTACGCGAACCCAATTGGTTGCAATCAAAAATCGGGCGAATTCACCCTTGGTCGTTTTGATCCAATCACCGGCACCAACTGGAACCGCATGTATCACTGCAATAGTAAGCTCGCGAGCCAATTTGCTGAGCAATACAGTGATGCCGATGAGCAAACCTTAAAAAGTGCGTTTAAAGCCGCACTGATTGATGAAGTAGAGCAGCAACTAAGCGGTCCAGCTTATCGCCTAACTACAGGCAAACGCATTGCACTTAACTTGCAAAAATTGGCACACCAAGCTGATATCGTGCTCGACTTACACACAGGCCCCATTTCGAGTCAGCATTTATATTGCCCAGATTATGCCAAGGCCAGTGCCAACTACTTTAATATTCCTCATGTATTAATCATTCCTAATGATTTTGCAGGAGCAATGGATGAAGCAAGTTTTTGTCCATGGTGGCAACTAACCGAAGCATTAGCTCAACAAGGGCGTGAGTTTAAAGTGCAGGTTGAAGCTTTTACGGTCGAACTCGGCAGCCAAGAAAAAATCGATTTAACTGCGGCCCTTGATGATGCTAATAGTATTTTAAGTTACCTAAATCATAAGCAGGTATTCGTTGATGCCCCCTATCAGCCAAAAGTAATGAAGCGCTACGGCTGTGATTTAAATGATTATCTTGCTTACTATGCAGCTATGGGCGGCATGGTTGAGTATATAGCACCACTTGGCGGCCATATCAAAGCTGGCGAGCCGATTGCTAGAGTATTGCGAATGGAGCGCTACCTAGCAGATCAACCATTACAAACCCTAACACTTGATTGTGACGCCATCGCGATTTTGCATTTTGCTTCAGCAAGCGTAAACCAAGGCACCGAACTATATAAATTCTTTACTAACGTATTTGAGCTTTAATTTTTATATCAAGCTTAACCCTTCTCATTGCGTGAGAGCACGACTATCCAATTGGAAAAAGTGCATTGAACAAGCGGCTTCGGCCGCTTTTTCTTTGTATTTATGGGCAAAAAGCGCCACAATCAATTAAGTTCAGTAACAATTCACTGATATTCAGTTAAAGTAAATGCTGGATAAATGTATGGGATAGGTATCTTAGTCGTTTTATGATACTGAAATTAGCCTATTCTCATTTACGAAAAACACAATAGCTACTCTCTATTTGATTTTATCAAAGGAATAATAATGACTTGGCACTATGGGATCCTATTTACTGCACTATTATCAAGCTCTGCATTCGCACAATCAGAATCAACAGCAAAAACCAACGAGCAAGATGATGATGTCGAGCTAGTAAAGCAATGTATTTTAAATGAGGCAATTGGCGGGGCTGGCGAGATGACGCTAGCACAACTGCGTGAAAAATGCTCATCACTTGATGAAAGCAAACAACTTACCGCACTCGATAAGCGCCAAGCACGCGAAGAAGTAAGTAAAGAAAACCGTAATGTTATTACCCCACACAAACGTAACTACATTTTACCTGTTTCTTATGTATCCCACCCAAACAATAGCTCGTTTGAAGCGTATGACGAACTAACCGGTGAAAAACAAGATGAACCACTCGATAACTTAGAAGCAAAATATCAGCTTTCAATTAAGGTACCTCTTTTCGATGATTTTTCTGATGAAGACCAGGCTATATTTTTTGCCTTTACATTACAGTCATATTGGCAGCTTTATAACAAAGAAAGCTCCTCACCATTTCGTGAGACCAACTATGAGCCAGAAATTTTTTGGGTTAATTATTTAGATAAGAAGCACGTTCCATGGGGCGACGAAATGGCAGTAGTCCTTGGTATTTCGCATCAATCTAACGGTAATAGTCAGCCTCAGTCGCGCTCATGGAACCGTATTTATGCAAACTTTCTGTGGGAAAACGATGGCTATGTGTTTAGCTTTAAACCTTGGTACCGTATTTCAGAAAGCGAGAAGGAAACGCCATTAGATCCAAGAGGTGATGATAACCCTGATATTTACAAATACATGGGTTACTTTGAATTTAGCGGTGCATATCGACTTAATGATCATGAATTTAGTTTTATGACACGTAACAACTTAAATTCAGACAATCGTGGCGCAATTCAACTTGATTGGTCATTCCCGTTATGGGGCCGAGTTCGCGGTTACGCCCAATACTTCAACGGCTACGGTGAAAGTTTAATTGATTATAACGCTGACATAGAACGTATTGGCGTGGGTATATTATTAACTGATTTACTATAAAAAAAGGCCAAGCAATTGCTTGGCCTTATCTTTTGTTTGCTCTGAATTCTAACTACTTAATAATTTTAAATGTACCTTCAAACTCAGCAACCAGTAACTCACCATCGTAGATTTCCACTGGCACTACATAGCTCGCTTTGCCTTCTGACTCTAACTCGGCTAATTTACCTTTACAACCGCTTAAATCAACGCTGCCACGAGGGTCGTTATTAAGCGGTTTTAAATATTTAATATTAGCATCGGCTAACACTATATTACCTTCAAACCCGGCTTCTTTGAGTGCTAAATAAGTTGCGCCCCAGCCGGTTAACGTCGCTAAACTATAAATAGAGCCAGCAAACATAGTGTTATGCAAGTTTAAGTTCGCATTTAAATCTGCACTGGTGGTAAATTGCCAATCAGTGTAACTTTCAACTTTAATGCCCATAGCATCGCTGATCGGAATAGATTCGCGCCAGGTATTTTGCAGAACTTGGGTCCAATTGGGATGGCGGAACCAGCCTGGCTCAGACGGTTTTTGTTTCACCATTTTCCAGTGTTGTACATCATCGTAAGCTAAGTGAGCCTTTTCTTTTAATTCATAACCATGACGTTTGTAAAATTCTAATGCTCGTTCACGAGCGAATAAAACTAACTCATCGGCGTCTTGAGTCCAGGCTATTTTCTCGAGCTCATGCAATAAACGGCTACCAATGTGTTGATTACGGTTACCTTGTGCAACGGCCATATAACGGACTTGCGCTTGTTGTTGATTATTAAAATGCAGTCGTGCAACACCTAACACTGCCCCCTCTTTATTTTTAATAAAGCGATGCTCAGCATCTTGCTCTAAATCATCCTGCTCAGAACCACGCGGTTCATTCCAAGGCGCGCGCAATACTTGCCAACGTAATTGATAATACGCTTGCCAATCTTCGCTACTTTGTGGTGTTGTCACCTGAAACATAATCACTCCTGTTGCTACCAAGGCCGCAAACGCTTGCTAATTCAAGATGCGTTTATCTAACTAAAAATGCGGTCAGTTATTATTTGCAAACTACCATACTCCATCTGGTAAAAACTTGGAATACGACTTTGGTGAGCAACGCAAAATAACTGCTTTACCTGTAAAACTTGATAGACATATTGGCACTTTAGATTGACTCGTCTATGCTGATGTAACTATGGAACATTTTTTTGAAGACAACGGGGCAGTAAAACACAGCTTTATCGAAGATTGTCACCGTATCGGGCAACTACTCTATTGGCACAAATATGGCGCCGATTGCATTCAGGTACGCCAACATAAGCAGTTACGTTGGTTATTGATCAACGAAACACTACAGTCAGTGGTCGAGAAAAGCAGCCCAAGCCATTTGCTGTTTCCGCATTTACAATATTTAGCGCAATTATGGCAACCACTCCCGGCACCAAACGCCGTACTTGAACTGGGCTTAGGTGGCGGCGCTATCCGCAATTACTTACAACACACCTACCCTGATAGTCAGCTACTCTCTGTAGAGAAAAATCCGAATGTCATTCATTGCTATAAGCGTTTTTTTGGTGGTGAGCATGCATCGAATTTACGCTGTTTTGATGCTGAAGCTGTATTAGAGCATGGCCCACAATACGATTGGATCATTCTTGACCTATTTAGCCAATTAGATGCGCCGTTATTTTTATACAAACACCGCTTTTATGAAAAACTGCGCTGTGCTTTAACTAGAAATGGCTATTTATTTATTAATTTTTTATCTGGTCATGAATCACAATTAAAGCAGTTAGAACATTTGCTGATCACCACTTTTGGTAAAATACCTAGCATCGAAAAAATTCCAAGTTATGCCAACAACATCGTGGTGATCAGAAAATAACTGCTAGCCTTAACTACACTGTTAAATTAAATGTCACTGGCCCATCATTACATAAACTGACTTGCATATCCGCAGCAAATTGCCCTGTAGCTACGCTTAACCCCATAACTCTAGCTTGGCTAACAAAGTATTCGTATAGCTCATTAGCCTGTGCAGGTGTGGCTGCTGATGAAAAACTTGGCCGCATGCCTTTTTTAGTATCTGCCGCTAGAGTAAATTGCGATACCACCAATAACTCACCTTGAATATCTTGCAGGCTTAAATTCATTTTGTCGTTTTCATCGCTAAATACGCGGTAATTGCTAACTTTATGTAGCAGCTTATCAGTGCTTTGTTGATCATCATGCTTTTCAACTCCAAGCAACAATAAAAGCCCCTGCTCAATTTGCCCAACCACCTGACCATCCACTTCAACTTTTGCGTGTTTTACGCGCTGAATTAATCCTTGCATCTATTCCTCGATAATTTGATACACATAAGATCGGCTGCACGCCGCACTGCCGCTAAATATACATTACTATCAACACCATGCCCAACACCATCTAAAATAAGTAACTGTGCGTTAAGTTGCTCAGCTAAATGCTGTACGGCATTAAAACGACACACTAAATCATGCCTGCCATGAATAAACCAAGTAGGAATTTTACTAATTTTTTTATAGTGTTCACCAATGAAGTTATCAGTAATAAAACACTGAGCAGTAAAGTAATGGACCATTAAACGCGCCATATTAAGCCCCAACTGTGGTGAACTTAACCCCCATTGATGTTGCTGTTTACCATGGCTTAATACGTTTTCCCATTGGCACCATAATTTAGCAAAGTGATTTGCATTAATTTGATTATCATCATTTAATTGCCGCCGATAAAACGCAAAAATGCTGGCAACATCAGGTAAATCCTGAGAAAAACGCGCATATAATTCAGGATAAAAATGTGCAGCAGCACCATGACGACTATATAGCCACTGAAAATCGGCTGAAGTAGCCAAAAACGTGCCTCGTAAAATTAACCCATGTACATGTTGAGTGTGTTCAATGGCATACAGCAAACACAGAGTTGCTCCCCACGAACCACCGCTTAACACCCACTTTTCTAGTCCTAAGTAAGTGCGTAAATAATCAAGGTCAGCGACCAGTTCTGTGGTTGTATTAGCGCTAGTTAAATGAGGCGTTGATTGCCCGCAGCCGCGTTGGCTATATAAAATAATACGATAACGGGTAGGATCAAAGAAACGGCAATTATCAGCATGCAAACCCATGCCGGGACCGCCATGACAAATTACCACCGGCAGGCCAGCTGGAGCACCGAACTCTTGTACATGAATTTGGTGTCCACTCCCTACACTCAAATGAAAGTCATGGTATGGGGTAATATTTGGATATAACTGCATAATGCCGATTCTCCTATCAGCGATGCAGTGAATTACTTATTAGCATCGCCCTCATCAAGGATAATATCGGGTGTATCTTCGATATTTTTAGGGCCAATGCACACTGTAAACTCTGCACCGAGTAACACAACCACCCACGACAAATACACCCACACAAACAAAATTGGAATAGTTGCCACCGCACCATAAATCACTTCGTATGAAGGAAAGTGACTGATATAAAGTGCAAAACCTTTTTTAGTTAATTCAAACAACAAGGCTGCAAATAAAGCACCTGGTACTGCAGCTTTAAAAGATACGCGAGTATTAGGCACTAAAGTATAGAGCATAATAAAGCCAGCCATAGAAATTAAATAAGGCAGTAATTTTAATAAAAAGCCACTAAAGCCCGGAATACCCTGATCGGCAAATGATACTAACGACACAATATATGAAGTAACACCAATACTTGCGCCTAATAACAATGGCCCTAAACTCAACACCATCCAATATACCGCGAAAGAAATCATCATTGGTCGCTTGGTTTTAATCCGCCAAATTCGATTCAGTGTCGCATCAACATTACGGATCAGTAGCAATGCTATCGCTGCAAGAAAACCAATACCTACAGCAGTCATTTGATTCGCATTACCTGCAAAAGACGTTATATGCTCTTTAATTACATCTGATGAGGTGGGCACAAAGTTAGTAAATAAAAAGTTTTCAATAGCAATACGGGTATCTTCAAAGCCAGGAAAAGCCGAGAAAATAGCCACGCCAACTGCAATTAAAGGAACCAATGAAAGTAAGGTTACATAGGCTAAATAACCAGCATTTACAGTAATTTGGTCGTCAATACAGCGATTAATATACTGCATCCACCACGTTGGCTGCTGACGTATAAGTACCCTCAACTGCTGTTTATAATGTGCGACCTTTTCATTCATAAAGTTAACTTTCTGCTAAAATAGTTTTGATTATCATAGCAATCCACCACATAATTTACAGCACTAACGGATTTAAAAAGGGATCTCGATGAAAAAACTGACTTTACTCAGCGCACCAATATTGGCCTTATCACTGGCTTTATCTGGCTGCCAATCTGCATATTACTCGGCTATGGAATCAGTTGGTGTGCATAAGCGTGACATTTTAGTGGACCGCGTAGAAGCAACTAAAGAGTCTCAAGAAGAGTCTCAAGAGGAATTCCAATCTGCACTTGAGCGTTTAACAACATTGATTAACTTTGATGGTGGAGATGTACAAGCAGCCTATGACCAACTCAATGATGACTACGAATCTAGCCTTGCGGCTGCTAATGACGTTACAAATAACATCAACAAAGTTGAAGATGTAGCTGAAGCATTGTTTGAAGAATGGAGCGATGAATTAGAACAGTATTCTAACGCCTCACTTAAACGTGAAAGTAATAAAAAGCTCACCGCAACCAAACGTGACTTTGATAAACTATTACGCTCTATGCGTAATGCTGAAAGCAAGATGGAGCCGGTACTGTCATCACTGCATGACAATGTTTTATACTTGAAGCATAACCTTAATGCACAAGCTGTATCAGCCATTCAAGGTGAATTCACTAATCTTAAGCGCGACATCAAAGTGTTAATGGATGACATGAACAAGTCGATTGCTGATTCAAATAAATTTATTGAGCAAATGAGTAAAGCAGGCTAAATCAGCCTGTGAGTTTGCCTGTCACTTATCAAGAGCGCTAGTTTGCTAGTCGCGGAGTAATCAAAGCCTACATTTATGTAGGCTTTTTTGTTGTTATATCTTGTTACTTTTTAAGTGTTTTTTCATCGGCTATTTTTGCTACAATTCTACCTAATTAGAATTATAAAAAAATTAAACAATGAAAATACGTGCAGTTAGTTTAATTATCGCATCAAGTTTATTAGCTGCGTGTAGCACTGCCAATCATGTGCAAAGAATTGCAGACGCTGATACTGTTGTGCCACTTCATCAAGAGGGTGAGCAGGCTGGGCGCTACCACAACCTCTATCCAGGGAAAAAAACCTATCCGATTAGCTGCGAAAGTGATTGTTACCCAAGTAATGCTAACTTGATATGTGAAACTCCGGGTGAAAACTGCCTCTATCAAGGCGCGCAACTAGCACCACAACTAAATACCGGCTACACAGTTCGCTGGCTCGGTCACGCCGGGTTTATGATCAACACTCCTAACGGCCAGCAAGTTGTATTTGACCCAGTAAAAGAGCAATTTGACTCCCCTGTTGATTTAGCTTTTCGGCTTGCATCTGGGTTTTATCGTAAACCTGGGGACTGGCTTAGCGAAAGCGAACTTAACAATCTAGACGCAGTAATTTATTCTCATATTCATTACGATCACTTCAATAAAGCAGACATTGAAAGCATCGGTAATAAACCTCGCTACTTAACACCACTTGGTATGGCAGATAACTTTCCTACCGGTGGTTTTAATATTAGCGAAATGGCGTGGTACGCAAACACTAATATTGATGATTTAACCATTCATGCGCTACCTGCACATCATTTTAGCGCCCGCGTGCTGGTACCTTTTATTTATGAAGATCGCGATAAAGATTTATGGAATGGCTGGTTACTTGATCAAAATGGCAGCACTTTATTTTTTGCAGGCGATACTGGCTACTCCCAACATTTTAAGGATATCCAACAAAAATACGGTGATATTGATATCTGTTTAATGCCGGTTGCCTCTTATTACCACGAAGAGAATGGCAACTGGTATCGTTATGTACATACTACTCCTGAGGATGCCTTAACAGCTGCACAGCAGCTTAATTGTAAAGTTATGATACCTTGGGGCTATGGCAACTCAAGTTGGAAGATGGGCGATCACAGCAGCCATTCTGCATTGCTGCGCTTATTGCATATGTATGATGAGATGAAGTCACAAATCCCGCTGTATATTTTAAATGAAGGGCAAAGTGTCGCACTATAAAACGATACTTGGGTACTGATACGATTGCTCTTCCGCCTTACATTGATCATCACCGAGAGAGCGATTTATTGGCCCAAGTAACATACTAAAAAAACCATTAATTATATTCGCTGTTTGATGTGTATTTGAACTATCAAGCGAGTGGTTCTGCACTTGCCGTTGCTGACTTTGCGCACTACCAACAACAAAGTCACAACCCGAGCTCATTACTTGCGACGAAGTACAGCCAGATAACAACATAGCCACAATCAACAACAATACGTTAGCCACAATTATTCCTTTTATATTAATTCTAGTAGTGCCATTACTTTACCTGTTAATTACACTCAACAATGTAAAAAACTGTATTCACTTACGGTCCATTACTACCGCTAATTTTATACCTGAACATTCTGTCTGTTGTTTTCAATTTTTGTTTCAGTCACTATTGAGCCATAAACAAAATAAGAAACTTTGAGAATTAGATGAAAACAGTCGCGCTTACCTTAAGCCTATTAATGAGCAACGCCGCTATGGCTATCGATGTAGAGCATACAGCAACACCAATTACTATTGACGGTGTATCTGAAAGCGCATGGGACCAAGCAAAATGGCAGCCTATGCCTTTTCTTATGGATGGCACCTTGCCTGACTCAGATAAAGACTTTATAGGCCGCTACAAGTTACTTTGGGATGAAAACTACCTGTATTTACAAGCCGATATTGTGGATGATGTACTAATTGATACCCATCCAGATCCTACCGATAAGTACTGGGACGATGATGCCTTAGAAGTGTTTATTGATAGCGACGCATCTGGCGGTAACCATCAGTTCAATCATACTGCGTTTGCCTATCACATTGGTCTTGATAACCAAGCTGCCGATTTCGGAGCTGATAAAAAACCCCATTTATACACAGATCATTTAATCAGCCACTGGCAACGAAACAGTACCGCCCCATATAACATCACATGGGAAGTAGCCATTAAGCTCTACCCGAATGATTTCCAAGAAGGCGCGCCAAACACCCCGCTTAAGTTAACGGCAAAACAAGTAATCGGCTTTATGCTCGCCTACTGCGATAACGACGGCAGTAAAATTCGTGAGCACTTTATGGGTTCGCATGAAGTACAACCCGTAAATGGCAGCCGCAACCTAGGCTATATCGACGCCAGCGTATTTGGAAAGATTACGTTATTACCGAAAAAGTGATAGGAGTTGGCGAGTCAACTAGAGTAAAGTTATCAAGTTAAGCAAGGTTGGGTTGAGCGCAGCGAAACCCAACGAAAAAATACCCCGCTAACAAAAACAGGGGCTTTGCATTATCAGCTACTTTAAAAGCCCTTCCTCTTTTACTGCTCATTTTCTTCTCCTTGTGCAAAAAATCTTTAAGTCAGTTATTCACAAAGAGGATAAGAGGCGCTGCACTTTTAGAGGAAAGAGGTTATGTTGCATGGTTTATAAAATCTAGCGGTTTTTACCTAATAGCTATACAAACACCAATCTAGCCAACTACGCTGTTCTAATCTGACAGCTGACCGCTTATAGCTTACAGCTCTTCCCCTCACAAACTTTACTCTCGCTAACTAATAACCACAAAAAAGCCGCTGTATTTTGTAATACAGCGGCTTTTAAAATCATTGTTCTAAATTAATAGATTATGATTTAGGCGCACGACCCGCACGTTTACGCTCATTTTCAGTTAAATGACGTTTACGAATACGGATGTTTAATGGCGTTACTTCTACTAACTCATCATCAGCAATGAACTCAAGCGCTTGCTCAAGTGAATAGTTAAGTGCTGGTGTTAATGTTTGTGCTTCATCTGTACCAGATGCACGAACGTTAGTAAGTTGCTTACCTTTAAGCGCGTTAACTGTAAGGTCGTTATCACGGCTATGAATACCGATAACCATACCTTCGTAAACTTCAATACCGTGACCGATGAATAAACGGCCGCGCTCTTGTAAGTTAAACAATGCGTTAGTTAGTGCTTTACCTGTTGCATTTGCAATCATTACGCCGTTCTTACGAACACCTAGCTCGCCACCTTTGTGCGGACCGTAGTGATCGAAAGTATGGTACATAAGGCCTGAACCTGATGTAAGCGTCATGAAATCAGTTTGGAAACCGATTAAGCCACGGCTTGGGATCATAAAGTCCATACGCATACGACCTTTACCATCTGGTGCCATGTCAGTAAGCTCGCCTTTACGAAGACCGATTTGCTCCATGATAGAACCTTGGTGCTCTTCTTGACAGTCAATCGTTACTGTTTCATACGGTTCTTCAAGAACGCCATCAACAGTACGTAAGATTACTTCAGGACGAGAAACCGCTAGCTCGTAACCTTCACGACGCATGTTCTCGATTAAGATACCTAAGTGTAATTCACCACGGCCAGAAACACGGAAGCTATCTGGGTTTGCAGTATCTTCAACACGAAGTGCTACGTTGTGTACTAATTCTTTGTCTAAACGTTCACGAATATTACGTGATGTTACAAACTTACCTTCTTTACCACAGAAAGGAGAGTTATTAACAGAGAACGTCATTGTTACTGTTGGCTCATCAACACTTAGTGGTGGTAATGCTTCAACATTAGTAGGACAACAAACAGTGTCTGAAATCTTAAGTTCGCCGATACCAGTAACAGTTACGATGTTACCAGCATAACCACGTTCAGTTTCGATACGCTCAAGACCTAGGTAGCTTTGTACAGAACCGATTTTACCGTTACGTTTAGTGCCATCAGCACTGATGATAGTAACTTGTTGGTTTACTGCAACAGAACCACGCTTGATACGGCCAACACCGATTACACCAACATATGAGTTGTAATCAAGTTGCGAAATCTGCATTTGGAAGTCACCTTCAGGATCTGCATCCGGTGGTGATACTTCGTCAACGATCATCTTGAACATAGGTTCCATGTTCTCTGATGGCTCGTCTAAATCTAATGTTGCCCAGCCGTTGATTGCTGATGCATAGATAACTTTAAAGTCTAACTGTTCGTCAGTTGCGCCTAGGTTGTCGAATAAATCAAAGATTTGATCCATAACCCAATCAGGACGTGCACCTGGCTTATCAATTTTATTGATAACAACGATTGGCTTTAAGCCTTGCGCGAATGCTTTTTGCGTAACGAAACGCGTTTGTGGCATTGGACCTTCTTGAGCATCAACAAGTAGTAATACTGAGTCAGCCATCGAAAGTACGCGTTCAACTTCACCGCCAAAGTCGGCGTGTCCAGGGGTGTCTACGATATTGATATGGTAGTCATTCCATGAAATGGCTGTGTTTTTAGCCAAAATGGTAATACCACGTTCTTTCTCAATGTCGTTTGAGTCCATCACGCGCTCTTCGTTACCGCCGCGTGTTTCTAATGTACCTGATTGCTCAAGTAGTTTGTCAACCAATGTTGTTTTACCGTGGTCAACGTGCGCGATAATCGCTATATTTCTTAACTTTTCGATGCTCATATTTTTACTCAGAGAAATTAATTCTCAATGATCCTGCAAGATCTACGCACTCACCTGCGTTTTCACGAGATGTCCCAGCATAGGATTTAAAAGGGCGCATATTATCCCTCATTAATGACATGGATGAAAGTTTATCCAATATATATTTCACAACTTTCTTCATACTTCTAATAAGTATCTGTTTTATATATGACATTTTAATTAATTTAATTTTTCAATTTGTCACTATTTTGCTCATTCCTAGCTATTATTGTCATAATTTGGCAGTATTTGGTGAGTAAGTTAGCTTTATGTTGGTGTTTATAATCTATACAATTTAGCGCAAAGAGAAGTGACCACACTGACGCACCAAAATGATCACAAGCCGATCCAATATGGTGCAAAACATATAACAGCTGGATGTAGAACTTATTTTTTAACCTTAAAAAACAATGCACTATAAAAATGGCATAAAAGCCGCTTACTATAAAAGCAAAAGCAATTATGCAGCAAAATAAAACCCAACAGTTGGAGGACACATGTCACAATCGGTTTTAGATTTTATTAAAGAAAATGACGTTAAGTTCGTTGATTTACGCTTTACTGATACCAAAGGTAAAGAGCAACATGTTTCTATTCCTCATCACCAAGTAGATGAAGATTTCTTTGAAGACGGCAAAATGTTTGACGGTTCTTCAATTGCTGGTTGGAAAGGCATTAACGAATCAGACATGGTATTACTACCTGTTGCTGAGTCTGCTAAATTAGACCCTTTCACAGAAGAAGCTACTTTAATTTTACGTTGTGATGTTGTTGAACCTGGCACATTACAAGGTTATGAGCGTGATCCTCGTTCAGTTGCTAAGCGCGCTGAAGAGTACATGCGTTCTACTGGTATTGCTGATACCGTGCTATTTGGTCCTGAGCCAGAGTTCTTCGTATTTGATGACATCAAATACAAAACTGATATGTCAGGTTCAATGTACAAGATTGATTCTAAGCAAGCAGCTTGGAACTCAGATAAAAGCTACGAAGGCGGCAACACTGGCCATCGTCCAGGCGTGAAAGGTGGTTATTTCCCTGTTGCTCCAGTTGATGATTTCCAAGATTGGCGTTCAGCGACGTGTTTAGTTCTTGAAGAGCTAGGTCAAGTCGTAGAAGCGCATCACCACGAAGTGGCTACAGCTGGTCAAAACGAAATCGCAACTCGCTTTAACACTATGGTATTAAAAGCGGATGAAATCCAAGAAATGAAATATGTTATCCATAACATGGCTCATTTATATGGCAAAACAGCTACCTTCATGCCTAAGCCAATAGTTGGTGACAATGGTTCTGGTATGCACTGTCACCAGTCTTTAGCTAAAGACGGTGTTAACTTATTCGCAGGCGACAAGTACGGCGGTCTTTCTGAAGAAGCGCTTTACTACATCGGTGGTATTATCAAGCATGCTAAAGCAATCAATGCTTTTGCAAATGCGTCTACTAACTCGTACAAACGTTTAGTACCAGGGTTTGAAGCGCCAGTAATGCTTGCATATTCTGCACGTAACCGTTCTGCATCAATCCGTATCCCAGTGGTTCCATCAGAAAAAGGTCGTCGTATCGAAGTACGCTTCCCAGATCCAACAGCTAACCCATACCTTGCTTTCGCTGCAATGCTTATGGCTGGCCTTGATGGTATCAAAAACAAGATCCACCCTGGCGATGCAATGGATAAAGATTTATACGACTTACCAGCAGAAGAAGCAGCAGAAATCCCAACAGTTGCAACTTCACTACAAGAAGCGCTTGCGTCTCTAGATGCTGACCGTGAGTTCTTAAATCAAGGTGGTGTATTCACTAACGATTTAATCGATGCTTACATTGCGCTTAAGTCTAAAGAAGTTGAAAAGCTTAACATGACGACTCACCCTGTTGAGTTCGAAATGTACTACAGCTGTTAATTAGGCTGTAGAAAAATTATCTTATAGATAATATATGTGTGTTCTCAAGGCCCGTTCTGCGGGCTTTTTTTATGGCTAATTTTCCCATTCTCCACTAAAGTTTAATTAGTGCAAAAAATGCAAGGTGACAAGGTGAAAAAGACGCTTTTATTACTAGTAACTCTGATTTTAATCAGCTTTTATGGCTATTCTGGCGATAAGAAAATTTATTCTTGGAAAGATAAAAATGGCGTATCAGTATTTTCAGATACTCCTAAACCAGGTGCGCAAGAAATCAAGCTCACCAATCAAAGTTTGTCGATGCCGACTGTTGATACAAGCATTTTAGATGAACAGCAACCAGCGGCTGTGAAAAGCTATAAAGCGGTTATTTCTTCCCCTGCCGATCAAGGCACTGTTCGTGAAAATACCGGTTCAGTGTATGTAACTAGCCGTATAACACCACGCTTTGAGAATGGTTTTAAAATTCAACTACTAGTTGATGGCGCACCGTACGCAGAACCTAGCAATATCAGTACTTTTGCCCTGCGCGAGGTAAACCGTGGCGAACACACATTGCAACTGAAGCTATTTGACCCACAAGGCTCTGTTGTCTCTGTTAGTCCAGTGAGCACATTTTATATGCATAGAGCATCGTCTTTATAAAAACCATGTATTTCTATCAAAGACCATAATTTACTTAAAATATTTGTGCTAAGCTGCTAATAATCATCAACGCACTAAAATGGTGCAACCATGCCCGATAATAAAAATTTTAACCCTGAGTTACTAACTAGCATTTGGCAAAACCTGTCAACGGCAGTGATCTTACTTGATCAACAATTCACCCTTATTTACGCTAATAATAGCGCCAGTGAACTGTTAGGATTAGGCCCTAAACGTATCCTCAATCAACCGTTTGACAGTCTTTTTAATTACCATTCCATTGACCTTAAACGCATTGCACAATACTCTTTGGTAGATGGTGTAGATTGCCACCAGCACAGAGCTGACGTGGTTTTTGTTGATTCTCGTCATGCCAAACTGGCAATTAGTTCGCGTCGCGTGAAGTTACAAAATGAGTATTTTATTTTATTCGAGTGTCGCCAAACTGATGATGAAATTCGCCACGATCAAGCTTCTAATCAAATGCATCAATATCAAGCAGCACGTAACCTAATTAGAGGGCTTGCTCATGAAATCAAAAATCCTTTAGGCGGAATTCGCGGAGCGGCGCAATTATTGCAGTATGAGGTTGATCAGCAAGAACGGGATGAATGTGCAGAATTAATTATTGAACAAGCCGATCGCTTACGAGAGCTTGTTGACAGGCTACTGGGCCCGAATCAATTACCACAAAAGTCATACGGTAATATTCATCAAACCTTAGAGTCTGTAATTAAACTAAGTACATTAGATAATTGCGCCAATATTAGCTTGGAGAAAGATTACGACCCAAGTATACCTGATGTCTATATTGACCAAGGTAAAATTCAGCAAGTAGTACTTAACATCGTTCGAAATGCACAACAAGCGTTAGTCGGTGGTGGCGTGATAAAAATTAAAACACGTATTAATCACCAGCAACGTCGCCCCGGAAAAGCCCCTAAAAAGGCACTGCTGATCCAAATTTCAGATGACGGACCAGGTATCGATTCCAGCATCAAAGAGACATTATTTTACCCGATGATCACCAACAAAGAAGGTGGTTCTGGCTTAGGTCTCTCGATTGCACAAACCTTGATCGATCAACACAACGGCTATATAGAATGCGATAGCTGGCCAGGTCATACAGAGTTTAATATATATCTGCCTTTTGCGGATTAATCGGTTTTTGGAGTTTGCATGAAAACAGTTTGGCTGGTTGATGATGATGCATCTATTCGCTTTGTACTTGAAAAAGCACTAACTCGCGCAGGATTTAATGCTGAAAGTTTTTCTAATGCACAAGACGTGCTGTCAGCATTAAAGTTTAGCCAACCTACGGTACTGGTGTCTGATGTACGTATGCCAGGTATGGATGGTATGGCATTATTAGAACTGATCGCTGAACAAAACCCAGGCTTGCCAGTGATCATCATGACTGCGCATTCAGATTTAGATTCAGCGGTAAATGCGTTTCAAAAAGGTGCTTTTGAATACCTAGCCAAACCATTTGATTTAAATGAAGCCGTTGCGTTAGTAGAAAGCGCGTGTCGCGCTAACTCAACTAAAAAAGTAAAACGTAAACCCGCACCACCTAAAAGTGCCCATATCATTGGCGAAGCGCCAGCCATGCAGGAAGTATTTCGGGCAATAGGTAAGCTGTCAGCATCAAGTATGAGCGTACTTATCAATGGTGAATCTGGCACCGGTAAAGAATTAGTAGCCAGTGCTTTACATAACCACAGCCCACGCAAAGAAAACCAGTTTATTGCCTTAAACATGGCAGCTATTCCAAAAGAGTTGGTTGAATCAGAGCTATTTGGCCATGAAAAAGGCGCTTTTACTGGTGCTGATAGCGTACGTAAAGGTCGCTTTGAGCAAGCCAATGGCGGTACGCTATTCTTAGATGAGATTGGTGATATGCCGCTGGATGTACAAACCCGTTTGCTGCGTGTTTTAGCTGATGGTGAGTTTTATCGTGTTGGTGGCCATCAAAGTATTAAAGTTGATGTCCGGATCATTGCCGCGACTCACCAAAACCTTGAAGACTTAGTAAAACAAGGCAAATTCAGAGACGATTTATTTCATCGCTTAAATGTTGTGCGCCTGCGCCTACCTGCACTGCGTGAACGTACCGAAGACATTGAACGCTTAGCACAGCATTTTTTACATAAAAGCGCCAAAGACTTACAAGTCGAAAGCAAAATTCTCAGCTCAAAAGCCACCGACTTACTACGCTTGTTCAACTGGCCTGGCAATGTTCGTCAACTAGAGAACACCTGCCGCTGGCTTACTGTTATGGCTCCCGGCGAGCTTGTGAGTGAGCAAGACTTACCTCCAGAGATCTTAGCAATTGACGAGACTCAACAAGAGGGTGATTGGCTTGATGCCTTTCAACAATGGCTTAACCTAGAGCTTAAGCAAGGCAAAGAAAACATCTGGCCTAATGTACAAGCGCAATTAGAAACCCGCCTAATTAAAACCGCATTGGCAAACTGTGCAGGACATAAACAAGAAGCCGCAGTAAAAATAGGCTGGGGCCGCAATACATTGACCCGTAAATTAAAAGAGCGCAATATCAACTAACTTCCCTGCTCAAACGAAGGAAAATAAGTTGAAGTTAATCGAGCATATTCCATTAATAAAGCAGATGGAGATACTTAATAGGCTGAGTTTTTTTAGAGAGTTCAGCCTCAATGAGCGCCAAGTATTACTGGAGTCATTCAGTCACTTATACTTAATCAATAAAGATCGCTTTGTGTTTAAACAGTTTGATAACGACAAACAACTGTATATCGTGCTCAGCGGCGCTATTGTGGTATTTAAACATAGTCATTTGATGGATTTAGGCACCATTGAACCCGGCGAATTTATTGGTGAAGGTGCGTTTATAAATAACCGCGAGCACAGCACCAGTGCTCGTGCTAAAAGCGATACCATAGTACTGGCGATTACCAGCGAAGCACTAATACGTTTACCAAATGTGATCCGCGAAAAAATTAAAGACCGCATTATCGAAGGGATGAGTGGACGTATTGCTAAATTAAGCGATTACCTCGAGTCACGCGGCTAATCCATATACACAACCTGTAGCGAACAGTTTAACCATTGCGGTCCTGCAATGTGTGCGTTATAGCGAAATGTATCTGAGGGTTTTTCACCAAAAGGCGTTGCAACCAAAGGGGTTGAATGCGTGTATGACTGCGCAGTATCTCTATAATTGATGACTAAATAATTTTCATAACGCTGCCAAACTAACTGAGCGCGGGCACCGTTTAGTAAAGTAAATTCAACCAAGTTATCAAAAAATCTGACTTTAAGGTTATTGTAGCGGTCTTCAACGCAACCAGTAGTATGCAGCTGTTGCGGCATCTCAAAACCTTGCTCTATTTGCTCACCACGTAAGTAAAAGCCAATATTGCCATCGCTATAGTGATGATTTGCCACCGACACATAATTAAGCTGCGGCTGATAACCCATTGCTTGCATAATATTTGCAAGCTGCTCTGTTTCAGCAGTAAGTATTTTATCTTCTGAGGTTAATAATGTCGCAGCGCTAAACTCTTTGGGTACTGCCAGTTCAGTAAATTGAAAAGGCAAGGTCTGCTGTTGTAGTTGCTCTGTCAGTTGTTGTTTTTGCAAAGCAGTTAACCCCTCCGTATAAACATACACTGTAGGGTGCTGACAGGCTGTTAAAAGCAACAACAGTATGCCAATTAAAATGCCATATTTCATAGTCACCTCAAATAGATTACATCTGTAGTCTATTCGGGGTGACTATTTATAGCAAGTTAATTTACCTGGCTTTTGAGCCAAGCATCCACACTTTTACGGGTATATAGAATATCCTTGAACAAGCGGTGACGTTGAAACTCAAGTAGTTTTTCTTTACTATTTTCACCACAACTTAATTGGCTGTGATTGTCGTTAAAACGTGAAATTAAAGAAAAACCACGATCTGACCTATCAGGCGCTTTTTTTACAATCTTGCTAAGTTCAGACCTTACATCATCAGCGGTCATAAACCCTGAACCCTCCAAGCCCATTAACTCTTTTTTCATGGCTGATCTAACACCCATTTTAAATCTCCAGTACTGCGGCATTTGTAATAAAATGACCAACTAAATATCGAATACGACACGAATAGCAAATTACAGGCCAGCTACTGACGCGGATACTACGCTTGAATTACTACCGTTTTTTTAAAGACGGTAGAAAATTCAAAAAAGTTTCAGATTAATTCTATTTAATGCCCTGTATACTTTTGGCAGCTTGATGCAAAAGTCGCGCACAGCCTTTATACTACAGGCTGTGCCCTACCTTAATGAGATCAAACATGAACGACGAATATATTGAAATTGAATTAGAAGAAGAGCCAATTGAGCTATGCAAACTCTTAAAAGTTCTTGATTTAGTCGAAGGTGGCGGCCAAGCCAAAAACCTTATCACTGAAGGCTATGTTGGCGTTAACCATGAAATTTGTACAATCAAGCGGAAAAAATTATACAGTGGCGACATTCTTGAATTTGATGGTGAGCAATTTCAACTGACATTAAGCGAAAGTGCTATTCCAGCAGAACGCGCTGTTACATCAACGCAACCTGAACCACAACAAAGTGCAGAGCCTGCTACTAACGCGCCTGCTAAAGCTAAGCGTAAACGTACCAAAAAACCAAAAGTGGATGAAAAAACAGGCCGTCGCCCTATTTCATTCGGCTAATCCAATTTAGACTACGTGCAACTTGTAAAAGTAGCCGTAGTCGCCTTTAATAACTTTTTAAATAATAGTTTAAAAGGTAATGTATGACTCCTCCGCACTGGTTAAAATCTGTCGCTTGGGCAGCCCTTATTTGGAACTTGCTAGGGGTAATTGCATTCATTATGCAAATGCTCATGACTCCAGACATGATAAGTAAACTCCCTATAGAACAACAAGCTGCATATTCAAACACACCAATTTGGTCAACTATTGCATTCGCTACCGCGGTTTTTGGTGGGGTATTAGGCTGTATTTTATTATTACTTAAAAAAGCCCTTGCTCGAGTGCTTTTTGCGCTCTCACTCGCTGGGATTTTTATCCAGCAATTTTATAATTTCATTGTTATTAATAGTATTGAATTACTCGGTGCCAGCGCGGTGTTTATGCCAATATTCGTAGTCGTAATTGCAATTATCCTGCTACTGCTAAGCCACAAAGGCAAACAGCAAGGTTGGCTACTGTAAAACACGCTATTGAGTTGCTATTGTTTTACTGCTGACGCTTGAAATATAAATTTTCAGCATCATATATACCCTATTACTTGTATAAAAATCGTGCAAAGACACACTGGTATGTACTTTGCATTTTAATTATTCAAAGAGAGGTTACATTTACCACTTAAGTACCATTTAAGGATATTCATCTAACTTAGGGGCACATAATGAACAATAGTTTTGACACCCAAAAACAACTCACTATCAACGGTGAGCAGTTTCATATCCATTCACTGCAAGGTTTAGGCGATAAAGCCAAGCGACTGCCGTTCTCGCTCAAGATCCTACTCGAAAACTTACTGCGCAATGAAGACGGCGTAAATATTAAAAAACAAGATATTGAAGCGTTGCTAAACTGGGATTCACAAGCCAAGCCCAGTGCTGAGGTAGCATTTACACCCGCCCGCGTGGTGATGCAAGATTTTACTGGCGTACCAGCAATCGTCGATTTGGCCGCAATGCGTGATGCTATGGAAAGACTTGGCGGCGATCCTGCGAAAATAAACCCATTATCCCCTGCGGAATTAGTTATCGACCACTCAGTACAAGTAGACGGTTATGGTGAAGATGGCTCATTTGATTTAAATGCCAAGCTTGAGTACGAACGCAATAAAGAACGTTATGAGTTTTTACGCTGGGGTCAAACAGCCTTTGATAACTTAAAAGTTGTGCCACCAGCAACGGGGATTGTTCACCAAGTGAATTTAGAATACCTTGCTCGCGTTGTCTTTAATGAAGAGCGCAATGGGCAAAGATTTGCTTACCCTGACACCTTAGTCGGTACTGATTCACATACCACTATGATCAACGGCTTAGGCGTACTTGGTTGGGGTGTAGGCGGCATTGAAGCAGAAGCTGCAATGCTAGGCCAGCCAATTAGCTTACTGATCCCGCAAGTGGTGGGTATGAAGCTCAACGGCCGTTTACCGGAAGGCACCACAGCGACCGATTTAGTGCTGACCGTTACTGAAATATTGCGTAAGCATGGCGTTGTCGGTAAATTTGTAGAATTTTATGGCGATGGCCTTGCTGATTTACCACTGGCCGACCGCGCAACCATAGCCAACATGGCACCGGAATACGGCGCTACCTGTGGTATTTTCCCTATTGATGATGAAACAATTAATTATCTTCGTTTAACCAACCGTGATGAAACACAGCTAAAACTGATAGAAGACTACGCAAAACACCAAGGCCTATGGCGTAACGATGGCGATGAAGCAAATTACACCGACAAGCTCGAATTAAATCTAAACGATGTAGTGCCAAGCCTTGCCGGTCCGAAACGCCCACAAGACAGAATTGCCCTTGATCAAGCTGGCGAAGTTATTGCCAATCATTTAAAAACCTTTCAAGATGAACGTCTTGCTAAACGCGACAATAGTGATGAACAGCAATCACGTATCGAAAGTGAAGGCCCTGTCACTAATCCTGATGAGCCAACCAACGAAGCGCAATTTATGGGCGCAGCAAAGGTTAACTTTAAAGGCCAAGAATTTGAGTTAAAAGATGGCGCTTGTGTAATTGCTGCCATTACTAGCTGTACCAACACTTCAAACCCAAGCGTTATTTTAGCTGCGGGTTTAGTCGCGCAAAAAGCTCGCCAATTAGGAATTAACGTAAAACCTTGGGTAAAAACATCACTGGCACCTGGCTCGCAAGTGGTCACTGACTACTTAGAAAAAGCAGGCTTGATGGACGATTTAGATGCCCTTGGCTTTAATTTAGTGGGTTATGGCTGCACTACCTGTATTGGTAACTCAGGTCCGCTTGCCGATGAGATCAGTGAGGCAATTCAACAGCACAAATTAGTAGTAAGCTCTATTTTATCGGGTAACCGTAACTTTGAAGGACGTATTCACCAAGATGTGAAAATGAACTTTTTAGCCTCACCACCTTTAGTTGTCGCCTATGCGATTGCAGGTCGTACAGATATCGATGTTTATAACGAACCACTTGCGCAAGATGCTAATGGTAACGATATTTACCTGAAAAACATTTGGCCTAGTGTCAGCGAAGTGAATGAACTGGTGAAAAAAACCGTCACTAAAGAAATGTTCGCTACCAGTTACGGTAATGTTTATAAGGGTGATGATCGCTGGCAACAAATCAAAATTCCTGATGGTAAACTTTATGACTGGGATGATGCCTCAACGTATATTAAAAAAGCGCCGTTTTTTGATGGCATGACGACAGAACCACCAGGCATCCCTACTATTACGGGTGCTCGCTGTTTAGCAAAACTTGGCGATTCCGTCACTACTGATCATATATCCCCTGCTGGTGCAATTAAAGCAAGCGCGCCTGCTGGCGAATACTTACAAGAAAATGGCGTAGATAAATCGCAATTTAACTCATACGGTTCTCGCCGTGGTAATCATGAAGTAATGATGCGCGGTACATTTGCCAATGTACGCTTAAAAAACTTGCTTGCACCAGGCACCGAAGGCGGTGTAACGCGCACTCAACCTGATGATGAGCTTGCCAGTATTTACGATGCTGCAATGGCGTATCAACAGCAAGGCGTGCCACTCGTTGTGCTTGCCGGTGCTGAGTATGGTACGGGTTCATCACGAGACTGGGCAGCGAAAGGTTCGCTATTATTAGGTATTAAAGCGGTCATTGCGCAAAGTTATGAACGTATTCATCGCTCGAACCTAATTGGCATGGGCGTGCTACCACTGCAATTTAAAGCAGGTGAGAGCCATGAATCACTGGGGTTAACAGGTCAAGAGCAGTTCGATATCGAAGGTCTCTACGATAAAACCAAGGAAGTTAGTGTCGTTGCCACCAATAGCGAAGGCAAAAAACTAAGCTTTAGTGCCGATGTCCGTATTGATACCCCCAAAGAGTGGGATTACTACAAACATGGCGGCATTTTACAGTATGTATTGCGTAATATGTTAACTAGCTAATTAATCTATAATATTAGGGCTTTGCAAAATTAATTTGCTTAGCCCTTAATTTTTTGATGTAAAACAAGTCAGCTTACTCATTATTAACTACACTTAATTCATCTTATCATTAACGCCTGCATACTATGACCGAGCAAAAGATCATCAAAGTACTAAAAGTATTTATTGTCCTTGGCATATGCCTTATTGTGACTGGACATTATTTATTAGTGTCTGATCTGTTTGGTGAACAAAATAGTATTCATGGCATTATTATCAGCGCCGCTTTTATTGCTATTGGGGTGCTATTTTCTCTGCCTACAAAAATTTACCTCACTATTGTTTTAATGAACATAGAGGCTGTACATGACCAACATGTATAGCAGCAAGGTCTTGCAATTAATCAAACCATTTAACACCTCTAAAACTTTATTAATAGCGGCACTTTTAGTGCTTTGCTTACCCACTCAATTACGTGCAAATGAAAAACTGATTATTGCATCCGGTAATTTTGCACCTTATTTCATGCAAGATAACGTAACCGGTAATGGTTACTTCGATCAGCTTGTGGTTCAAGTGTTACGGATACAAGGCTATCAAAACCCGCAGTTGGTGCCGTTAAATAATGATGCTATTCAACGCTACTTCAACAATAAAGTCGCTGATATCGCGATCAACTATACGGCACAACCAGCTGCACACGCCTTTACTTCTCGTTATCGTGTGCGATTTATGAACCGCGTGACCATGCTCCGTTCTGCATGGACCGAGAAAGTAACTACGCTGAACGATTTGAAAAATTTAAGAGTCGGTAGTTTTATAGGGGCGAGCGATATCTTTGGTGCTGAGTATAAAAACATGGCGACACAGGTATTCACTCACTATAGTGAAGTAGGAAATCAACAAGCCCTAAATAAACAGTTACTTACCAATAAGATCGATGTCCGTATCGGTGATTATTTAATGCTCTACTGGCATACATCAACAAACACCCAACTTGACCCTACAAGTTTTATATATCGCGATATTTTAAACTATCAAGGCTCTTACATTGTTTTTCAAGATAAGTCTGTCAGAGATAATTTTGATGAAGGCCTGACAAGGTTAGTTGCTTCAGGAGAACTAATGATAGCTACTGAGCGTTGGTTAAAAGCTTATAACCTGCCAATCATTAAGCAACAATTTTTTGTAACACAGCCCGAAAAAACACAGCAAAACAACGCTATTGAAGCAAATTAATGCGTCTCATCTAACGATTTAGTGCGATGCTCTAACTGTTCTTTCACTTGCTCTGCATCTTCAAACAGCTTTTTCATCACCACGGGATCATAAACACTGCTTGAGTTTGGCATTAAAGACATATTAGTTGTTTTTGAGGTACCTTTTAAAATAGACGTATCTTCTGCGGCAGTTACCGTAATATCACGCGGATCTAGAATTACTTTTTCACTTGTACCGTTAGGATTAGGCTGATCGGAGTAATGCCATTGCCCTTGCTGATCTTGCCATTTATAAATAACGGTCGTTGCTACTGAGCTTTCATCGGTAATTGATTCAACAACTTTTTGACTAGTCTCACTGACCAATTTGGCAGCTATAGCAAAGGTGTCACTTGATAACTCAACCATTTGCTCTGTTAGCTGATTTGATTTACTACTAATACCATCACTGGTTAACCACGTTTGGCCATCGGGTCGTTGCAAGTAAAATAATGCCGCGACACTGATCAGCAATACCATAATCGCTAGGTACGCAAAATACTTCATCTTCAATCCTTTGAGTTAAATTTTTTTCTTTCTATTTTCTTACTATCATTGATAGCGAGCTATGATTTTAGCTAGGTCACCATTATCTTTCAAGCTTTGTAAAAAATCATTAAATTCTTTTGCCCGCTTCTTGCCACGCTCAGTATGTGCAAATTGTAGCTGCAAAGGCGCCTCACCGACATTAAAAGCACTTACACCAAGAGCTGAGAATTTAGGGTATTTATTGACGTACCAATCAAAAACCGCGCGCGACATAATAGTAAAACGTCTACTAATGTGGTTATCATTATAAAGACTCTGTAATACATCTAGATCCGAATAAAAGTTCTCACGATGTAGGATTTGATCACGCACCAATGGCTCATATTCAGGATATACATAACCAAAGCGCCCTAGCAGTACACCATTATGCAGCACTTTTTCATCTTGAAAATCACTGGGGTTTGCACCATGGGTCACCACCATGACATCTTCAACCATCACAATTTCTTGACTCCAATAATACTTATGGGCTGTCAAGAGCCAACTTTCAGATTCCATACGCGCATCAACCTCACCATTACAAACCATTTTCTCCGAGCGCATTTCAGGGACATATGTATACTCAATAGTAAGGGAGTGCTGCTCAGCAAACTGGGTTATTAACTCATTCAACAGTCCTTTTTTAGCGCCTCCAATAATGTGATATGGGGGATAATTCTCATCAGGTAACGCAACACGAAAGGTGTCAGCAAAAGAGTGGTTTGGAAAAAATAAAAACAAGATAGCAAAGTATCTATTCATCAATGATGCACACAAAGCTAATGGCTACTTACTTTATACTGTAGTCAAAAAAATAAAGCACAGCTAGTAGGCTGCGCTTTAGGAATTTAATGATAACCGTAAGATTAGATCCCATCACCATCAATGTGTAGGCCACATTCGCGGTTTAGACCAAAAAAACGGGTCTCTTCTTCGGTCATACCTGGCTCTAGTTTACGCGTAGTATGCACATCGCCCATTGACACATAACCTTGCTCCCATAATGGGTGGTATGGTAAGTCATGTTTAGTCAGGTACTGATAAACATCGCGATTTGACCATTCAATGATTGGATAAACCTTTACCGTGCCACGGCTAATTTCAACAACTTGCTTGTCAGCACGTGTCGATGATTGGTCACGACGCAAGCCGCTAAACCAAGTACCTGCATTTATATCTTTTAATGCGCGAGTCATTGGCTCAACTTTATTAAGCTGGTTATATTGTTTAATACCCGCTTCGCCTAGCTCCCATAACTTACCAAACTTGGCTTCTTGCCAAGCTGGGCTTAACTGCGACTTATACACTTTCAAATTTAGTGATAAGCGTTCGGTCATTTGCTCAATAAACTGATAAGTCTCTGGAAATAAATAACCTGTATCAGTTAGCACCACTGGAATATCGGCTTTTTGTGACGTTACTAAATGCAACATTACCGCGGCTTGAATACCAAAGCTTGATGATAAAAACTGCGTATCTGGCAAGTTTTCCAGTGCCCATGCTACACGCTGTTCAGCGCTCATATCTTTTAATATGCCGTTAGCATCAGCAAGCAGTGTTACTTGGCTTTCTTTATCAAGCTGTAAAATGTTTTTAAATTCACTCATAGTAAATTCCAAACCTTAGCAAGCGCGAACGCTTGCTTTAAATTATGCGTAGAAATCGGTGACTGAGACTTTAACTTCAGCAACAATGCCTTTGCGGATCACAAAATCACCAAAACATTCGCCGTCGTTACGCTCACTTGCCCATTGACCTATTAATTTATCAAAGGCCTCTAAATACACGTCTTCACCGACATTCTCTAAATACAACTTAGGAATACGAGTACCTTCAAGATTGCCACCTAAGTAAACGTTATATTTGCCAGGTCCTTTACCCACCAACCCTGCTTCAGCCAACATTGCGCGGCCACAGCCATTCGGGCAACCAACAACACGCATGATAATACTATCATCAGGAATACCGTGTTTAGCAAGCAGCGCTTCAGTTTTTTCAATTAAGCTTGGTAAATAACGCTCGGCTTCCGCCATCGCTAAAGGGCAAGTCGGCAGTGAAACACAGGCCATTGAGTTTTTTCGCTGCTCTGAATCTTTGTCATCAATCAAACCGTGTTCACGCGCTATTTTTTCAATTATTGCTTTTTGATCAGCAGGCACACCGGCAATGATCAAGTTTTGATTTGCCGTCATACGAAAATCACCTTGGTGAATTTCAGCAATTTTACGACAACCTGTTTTCAGTGGTTTACCCGGAAAATCTAAAATACGACCACTTTGGATAAATAAGGTTAAGTGATGCTTACCATCAATACCTTCAACCCAACCAATGCGATCGCCACGATGAGTAAACTCATAAGGGCGGCTTGGTGCAAATTTAACCCCTGCACGTTGCTCTACTTCCGCTTTAAATACATCAGTACCTACACGATCTAAGGTGTATTTAGTTTTTGCATTTTTACGGTTTGAGCGATTACCCCAGTCGCGCTGTACAGACACCACATGCTCAGCAATTTTTAGCGTATCTTCGAGTGCGATAAAACCAAAATCATCGGCTTTACGTGGATACGTTGCAGTATCACCGTGGGTCATAGCAAGACCACCACCTACTAGCACGTTAAAACCAACTAATTTACCGTTATCAGCAATCGCGACAAAGTTTAAGTCATTCGCATGCACATCCACTTCGTTGTTCGGTGGAATAGTCACTGTGGTTTTAAACTTACGTGGTAAGTAAGTTGAACCTAAAATTGGCTCTTCTGTGGTTTCGCTTTTTTCGCCGTTTAGCCAAATTTCAGCATACGCTTTAGTTTTTGGTAACAAGTGCTCAGAAATTTTCGCTGCCCACTCATACGCTTCTTGATGCAGCTCAGATTCAACCGGATTAGTAGTGCATAGTACGTTACGGTTTACATCACCCGCTGTTGCGATAGAGTCAATGCCCACGCTATCCAACATTTGGTGCATGCCTTTTATATTTGGCTTTAACACACCATGAAACTGAAACGTTTGGCGAGTTGTTAAACGAATACTACCGTAGCTGGTTTTTTCATCAGCGAACTTATCAATTGCTAACCATTGCTCTGGCTTGATGATACCGCCAGGCATACGTGCACGTAACATGACGTTGTGTAATGGCTCAAGCTTTTGCTTAGCACGCTCACCACGAATATCACGGTCATCTTGCTGATACATACCGTGGAAACGAATTAACTGAAAGTTATCCGCAGTGAAACCACCGGTGATCTCATTTTTTAAGTCTTGTTCAATTGTGCCACGTAAAAAGTTACTTTCTCTTTTCAAGCGCTCGTTATCAGAAAGCTTTACGTTTTTATCTTGTTCGCTCATGTTTAATCCTAAATTTGTTACAGTGACGGCTGTTAGCTTTTAATAAAATAAACAACGTGCGCTTAGTACACGTCTTTCTGATAGCGGTTAGCGCTGCGCAAATCTTTCAAGTATTGATCTGCATCTTCATAGCTCTTACCTGTGTTCTCGCTAATAATATCAACCAACGCATTGTGCACGTCTTTTGCCATTCGATTAGCGTCACCACAAATATATAAATGCGCGCCCGCTTCTAGCCATGCAAATACGTCTTTGCTGTTTTGGCGTAGCTTGTCTTGCACGTAGACCTTCTCTGCTTGGTCACGGCTAAACGCCACATCAACTTTACTTAGTAGCCCTGATTTTAAGTAACCTTGAATTTCTACTTGATATAAGAAATCTTGGGTAAAGTGTGGGTTACCAAAGAATAACCAGTTTTTACCGGATGCTTCGCGGGCATCACGTTCTTGTAAGAAAGCACGGAACGGCGCAATACCAGTACCAGGGCCGACCATGATCACTGGCGTTTCGTCGTTAGCAGGTAAACGGAAGTTATCGTTATGCTCGCTATATACTTTTACTCTACAGCCTTCTTCGGCACGACGTGCTAAATAACCCGAACAACCACCTAAGTGCTCACTACCGAATGCCTCAAATTCAACTAGACCAATGGTTAAATGCACTTCATCTTCAACCTCAGCTTGGCTTGAAGCGATAGAATATAAACGCGCTTGTAGTTTGCGTAGGCAATCAACTAAAGTTTGTGCTTCAAGCTTGGCTGGATTTTGGCGGATCACATCATAGATTTGACGAGGCTCGATGTATTCACGCATTGCCACTTTATCTTCAACCAGCTTTAATAACTCAGGTGTGCCTGTCGCTATCGCGTACTTTTCCACAAAACCTGGGTATGATTGAGTCAGCTCTAACTTTTCAATTAAGGCATCACGAATGCTTAGCTCTTCATCAGCGATTTTAACTTGGCTTGCAGCATCAATTTGCGTCAGTGTCAGTACTTCATCAACCAGTGCTTCATCATTTAAGAAGTACACACCCAGCGAGTCACCCGGTGTGTAAGTAATATCAGACCCTTCCAGTGAAATCTCAACATGGCGCACATCTTTGGTTGAATCTCGACCGGTGATCTTTTGCACTAGGCTAAGCTCTGCTGGAAATGAGTTTTGCTTGGTATATTGGCTGGCAGCTGTTGCTGGTGTACCAAATGACACCACTTGCCCACCTGTTGCGCCTTGCTGTGCTTTTAAATCAGGTTCAAATGCATCAAGTGCTCCGCTGATCCAGCTGGCGGCTTCATCATCGTAATCAACGTCTAAATCAGCACGCTGGTAAATGGTTTCTGCACCGAGCTTATTTAAGCGCTGTTCAAAGTCTTTTGCTGTTTGACAGAAGAACTCATAGCTTGAATCACCTAAACCTATAACCGCAATTTTAACGCCATCAAGCTTAGGTGCTTTTTTGGTTGCTAAAAACTCATGTAATGTTTCGGCATCTTCCGGCGGCTCACCTTCACCGTAAGTAGAAACAACGACAGTTAAGAATTTTTCTTTTTTCAGGGCCGTTGGTTTGTAATCAGCCATGCTAACTAACTTAACAGCTAAACCACGAGACTCCGCTTGCTCTTTGAGCTTAGTCGCTACACCTTTTGAATTACCGGTTTGTGAGCCATATAAAATGGTCAATGCAGCTGCATCTCCAGCACTTGGCGCAGCACCTACAACACCACCTAAGGCCGCCGTATTGGCATTCGCAGCAAGATAGCCACTTACCCAAGCTTGCTGAATTGGATTAAGCTCAGCCACTAAACCTTGCAGCTTTTGTACTTGCTCTTGCGATAGCGGACTTGCCGCGGCATTGAGTTGACCTAACAACATGAATTAATTCCCCGTAACCCTGAAAGTTATCTGCAAAATGATCACTGATTACAGTAATCACTTTGCCTAAAATTTGTGTCGCCTTTAAGGCAAATAACTCAGGCCCTAAAGATTTCTCTGAGTGTGAAGAATAACGGGGTACGCGCCAATAAAAAAAGAATAGAATCTGCTTTGTTATTCCATTTAGTTATTAATTTATAAATTAACCAGTAAAAACAGATTAAAAGGTAAAAATAACTGCTGATGATTTCAGCACCACGCTTAGCCGATCAGAAATATCATACAAAAATTTATTCACTTCATTTTTTTCAAAATGCAAATTAACTTTTTTGCAACAAACCTCGAGTAGGCTATAGTGGATTTGGCCACATTCTGTGCGCCGACTATAAATACAATAAGGAAACACTATGTCACACGGGGCATATAGAAAACTCATACTCAGCAGTGCTATGTTAGCTACAGCACTTCCCTGCATGGCCAGCATTAATAATGGTGACTTTGAAAACTGGTCAAGTAATAGCCCAAACGGCTGGAGTACGATTGACTCAGGCATTACACTATCAGCTTCAAATACCATAGTGAATTCAGGATCTCTTGCTGCAAAAGTAGTGGTTAATACCGCTAGTCAAAGCAATACTGATTTACTGCAAGAAGTTACTGTTGAGGCCGGCAAAAGCTACTTATTCTCAAGCTGGGTTTATCACACCGAAGGCGGCATTAAAGCGCGCTTAATTGCCGACGGCTATCAAGGCTATTCAAATCCAGCGTTATTAAATCAGTGGCAACAAATAAGCTATACATATACAGCAACCAGCAATGCTACGATTACCGTGGGCCTGCGTTTTTACGATGTCAGCGGCTTTGATGGCAGTGAAACTATTTATGTGGATAGTTTTACACCAGGTTCTAGTGATACCACCCCACCGCCACCAGTCGGTTGTGCTGATAACACCGTTAACTTAGCACTGACAACTGATAACTATGGCGAAGAGACTAGCTGGCAAATCACTAACGCCCAAGGCATAGCAGTTGCGTCAGGTGGCAGTTATAGTGGCAACAACAGCTATACAGAGCAAGCTTGCTTAGTTGATGGCGATTACACATTTAGTATTTTTGATAGTTACGGCGACGGTATTTGCTGTTCATTTGGTAATGGTAGCTACGCGCTAACATCTGCCCAAACAACATTGGCTAGCGGCAGTAGTTTTCAAAGCAGTGAAGCAACTCCCTTTATACTTGGTGATAATACCAACCCAGAAACGCCGCCCAGCGAGCCAACTGGCTACTATGTTACAGTACAAGGTTTAACGGGCTATGCACTTAAAACCGCGCTTTATAACATTATTAAAGGTCACAACTCACAAGGTTATTCAGCTATTTGGAGTTTTTACGATCTTGCTTCACGGGATAAGTACTTTGAAAATGACAATTCAATACTCGATCGCTATTCAGAAAATCCCACCGGTCAAGACAGCTATAACTATGCCGCTGTAAGTGATCAATGCGGCACTTACAATAGTGAAGCTGATTGTTATAACCGCGAACATTCATTTCCGAAAAGTTGGTTTGGCGGCACAAATGAGCCTATGAACTCAGACGTACATCATATTTTTGCAACCGATGGTTATGTTAATTCAAAACGTAGCAATTACCCATTTGGCGAAGTAGGCAGCGCCAGTTTCACCTCAAGCAATGGCAGTAAACTTGGCAGCGCAGCAAGCTCGATTAATTACTCAGGCACAGTATTTGAGCCAATCGATGAGTTTAAAGGTGACTTTGCTCGCGCCTACTTCTATATGGCAACCCGCTACGAAAACGTCATTGGTACTTGGCAAAACAACACCACGGCTAGTAATGCCGTGCTTAACGGCTCTAGTAACCAAGTGTTTGAGAATTGGGTAGTGACTATGTTGGTTAATTGGCATAACGACGATCCAGTCAGTCAACTTGAACTAGATAGAAACCAAGCCGCTTATGAGCATCAAGGCAACCGCAATCCATATATCGATCATCCAGAATTTGTTGAGATGATTTGGTAAAGGTCAGCGGTCAGCGGTCAGCGGTCAGCGCAGAAAAACATCAGCCTTTGCACTTGCAAAGGCTTTTTTGCTCTCTAATTTTATAACCCAATTTATGCAGTAAGAATATAATTAATGCTCTTTTGTTTGTCATTGTTGGGCATCTTTTTTGTTGCTCAACCCATGCTAACGCAGCAGTTGCAAATTCACTGTTATTTGCAATTGAGTGATCCACCGCTTCTGCAAGCTTCACAATTTGCAAAATAGATTGTCTATATTCGGTAAGGCCTAGGCTTAGAAGGTAATTTTGAATCGGACACATAGCATTTAATCAGAGTGAAAAAATACAGCATAAAAGCTGGAGCTAGGTTAAGGTCAAGTAGTTTTTTATGAGGGAAATTTATCGACGTGCTTTTTCTATGGTATGAATTTTTATACCTGCATATTCTTATACCAATCGTGTTAAGTTACAGACCATTTATAGCGACAGATAAATACAGTGATAACAAGGCGTAAATTTTGACATGTAGTTGTTCTAATTGAAAAAAATTATAACGCAGTTAGCGCTTTATTTAGCTCGCTAGAATGGTTAAATATTTAAGTCGATTGGTATTACTGTTCTCTTCTTCCCGGCCCTCAATAGACTCAACCCAAGCTCCGGTGGGAAAATTTACTCCGCGCTGACGGCTGAAAGCTTACCACTACAAGCTGCTCCAAACGCAAAAAGCCCCAGCTAATGCCGGGGCTTTTTATAAAACAGACTTAATTAAAAATTAAGCTTGTTTTGGACTAGAAATAACGTCTACTAATGTCCAAGACTTAGTCTTAGAGATTGGAGCGCATTCACGGATAGTAACAACGTCACCCGCTTTTGCTGTGTTATTTTCGTCATGTACGTGTAATTTAGTCGTACGTTTGATGAATTTCCCATAGATTGGGTGCTTCACGTAACGTGCGATAGCGATAGTGAAAGATTTTTCCATCTTGTCGCTGATTACAGTGCCTTGAAGAGTACGAATTTTATCACTCATTATTGACCTGCCTTCTGGTTAATAACTGTTTTTACACGCGCGATATCGCGACGTACTGTTCTTAGCGTGTGAGTTTGAGCTAACTGACCAGTGCTTGCTTGCATGCGCAGGTTAAACTGCTCACGAAGAAGACCTAGAAGTTCAGCATTAAGCTCTTCTACGCTTTTATCTTTTAGTTCGCTTGCTTTCATCACATTACCGTCCGAGTTACGAAAGTTGTTTTGAATGGCAGTTTACGAGCAGCAAGGTCGAATGCTTCACGAGCAAGCTCTTCAGAAACACCTTCCATTTCGTAAAGTACTTTACCAGGCTGAATTTCAGCAACCCAATATTCAACAGAACCTTTACCTTTACCCATACGAACTTCAAGAGGCTTTTCTGTGATCGGTTTGTCAGGGAAGACACGGATCCAGATTTTACCTTGACGTTTCACGTGACGTGTCATGGCACGACGAGCTGCTTCGATTTGACGAGCAGTCATGCGGCCACGGCCAGTAGCTTTCAAACCGAAAGTACCGAAGCTTACTTTGTTACCGTTTTGCGCTAAACCACGGTTGCGGCCTTTGTGCATTTTACGGAATTTTGTACGTTTTGGCTGTAACATTACTCGCTACCTCTACTTAGCACTTTTTTTGGCTTTCTTTGGTGCGCGTTTAGCTGGCTTCTCTTGCTCTTGTACTAGTGGTAAACCACCAATAACTTCGCCTTTGAAGATCCAAACTTTAACACCAATGATACCATAAGTGGTTAAGGCTTCAGAAGTTGCGTAGTCGATATCAGCACGAAGAGTATGTAGAGGTACACGACCTTCACGATACCATTCTGAACGTGCGATTTCTGCGCCGCCAAGACGACCGCTAACTTCAACTTTGATCCCTTTAGAACCGATGCGCATTGCATTTTGTACCGAACGCTTCATAGCGCGACGGAACATAACACGACGCTCTAGTTGAGAGGCAATGCCGTCTGCTACTAGTTGTGCATCTAGTTCTGGTTTACGTACTTCAGAAATATTGATCTGAGCAGGTACACCAGCAATCTTAGTTACCGCTTGACGTAATTTTTCTACGTCTTCGCCTTTTTTACCGATAACAACACCCGGACGAGCCGTGTGAATTGTTACGCGGATTGATTTTGCTGGACGCTCAATAACGATTTTAGACACAGAAGCCGCTTTCAATTCCTTAGTAAGGAATGTACGTACTTTGTGATCGCCAAAAAGCTGTGCAGAGAAATCTTTTGAACTCGCGTACCAGGTAGAAACCCAAGGTTTAGATATACCTAGGCGAATACCAGTAGGATGAACTTTTTGTCCCATTACTTATACTCCTAGCTATCTGAAACCACAACAGTGATGTGGCTTGTACGCTTAAGGATGCGGTCTGCGCGTCCTTTAGCACGTGGCATAATACGTTTCATTGTTGGACCATCGTCCACAAAGATCGTTGTTACACGTAGCTCATCAATGTCAGCACCTTCGTTATGCTCTGCGTTAGCAATAGCAGACTCAAGTACTTTCTTAACTAATACAGCCGCTTTCTTAGGGCTGTACGCCAGGATTTCTAGTGCGCGATCGACAGGTAACCCGCGGATCTGATCTGCAACTAGACGTGCTTTTTGCGCCGAACCAGAGGCGAATTTATGTTTAGCTAATGCTTGCATTTATCATTCCCCTCTTAACGTTTCTTCGCTTTCTTATCCGCAGCGTGGCCACGGTAAGTGCGAGTTGGTGCAAATTCACCTAGTTTGTGACCGATCATTTCGTCAGAAACGAAAACTGGTACATGCTGGCGACCATTATGGACAGCAATGGTCAATCCGATCATGTTAGGTATGATCATTGAACGACGGCTCCAAGTTTTAATTGGCTTCTTGTCACCGCTTTCCAAAGCTTTCTCTACCTTCTTCAGCAAGTGTAGGTCTATAAAAGGACCCTTCTTGAGAGAGCGTGGCATGGCTATTCCTCAATATTACTTAGTACGACGACGTACTATAAATTTATCCGTACGCTTGTTCTTACGCGTCTTAGCACCTTTAGTCGGCTTACCCCATGGAGACACAGGATGACGACCACCAGATGTACGACCTTCACCACCACCGTGTGGGTGATCAACCGGGTTCATGGCAACACCACGAACTGTCGGACGAATACCACGCCAGCGATTTGCACCTGCTTTACCAAGTGAACGAAGCATATGCTCAGCATTGCCTACTTCACCTAGCGTCGCACGACAATCTGATTCAACTTTACGAACTTCGCCTGAACGAAGACGTAATGTTACATACTGACCATCACGAGCAAGGATTTGAACGTATGCACCAGCAGAACGTGCGATTTGAGCACCTTTACCTGGTTTTAATTCTACGTTGTGAACAGTCGAACCTACAGGCATATTGCGCATAGGTAATGCATTACCAGGCTTGATTGGTGCATCAACACCAGACTGGATTGCATCACCAGCTTTTAAGCCTTTTGGTGCGATAATGTAACGACGCTCACCGTCTGCATATAATACAAGTGCGATGTTTGCGCTACGATTTGGATCATATTCTAAACGCTCAACAGTGGCTGGAATGCCATCTTTAGTACGTTTAAAATCGATTAAACGGTAATGCTGCTTATGACCACCACCGATATGACGAACCGTAATACGACCATTGTTATTACGACCACCTGATTTAGAGTTTTTCTCTAATAGTGGTGCGTATGGCTTGCCCTTATGTAGATCTGGGTTTACCACTTTAACTAGGTGACGACGACCCGCAGAAGTTGGCTTACACTTTTGAAGTGCCATAATTCTAACTCCCCTTATTACTCGGCGCCGCCGACAAAGTCTAGTTCGCTGCCTTCTTTAAGAGTAACGTAAGCTTTTTTCCAGTCGCTACGACGACCGAAACGTGCGCCAGTACGTTTTGTTTTACCCTTAACATTAAGTGTGCGAACACCAGTTACTTCCACTTCAAAAAGCTTCTCTACAGCTGCTTTAACTTCAGCTTTAGTTGCGTCATTTACTACTTTGAAAACAATCGTGTTGTTTTCTTCAGCAGCAATAGTGCTTTTTTCAGAGATATGTGGAGCAAGGATCACTTTTAAAAGACGTTCTTCACGAATCATGCTAGCGTCTCCTCAAGTTGCTTAACAGCAGCTGCTGTAATAAGTACCTTATCGAAAGCGATTAAGCTTACAGGGTCGATACCAGCTACATCACGCGTGTCAACCTTGTACAGGTTACGTGCCGATAAAAATAGATTCTCATCTACTTCTTCAGTTACGATTAGAACATCTTTAAGCTCAAGTTCTTTAAGCTTAGCAACTAGTTCTTTAGTTTTTGGTGCTGCTAGAGCAAAACTTTCAACAACGATTAAACGCTCTTGACGAACTAATTCAGATAAAATGCTTTTGATCGCACCGCGGTACATTTTACGGTTTACTTTTTGGCTGTGGTCTTGTGGTTTAGCTGCGAAGCTAACGCCACCTGAACGCCAAATTGGACTACGGATTGTACCAGCACGTGCACGGCCAGTACCTTTTTGAGCCCATGGTTTTTTACCACCACCGCTTACTTCAGAACGTGTCTTCTGAGCACGAGTACCTTGACGAGCACCTGCTGCGTATGCAACAACTACTTGATGTACTAATGCTTCGTTAAACTCACGTCCAAAAGTAGCTTCAGAAACTTCAAGACCGCCAGAAGCGTCTTTAATTGCTAATTCCATCACTAAATCTCCAGGACTTATGCTTTAACAGCAGGTTTAACGATAACGTCACCGCCGATAGCGCCAGGTACTGCACCTTTAACTAAAAGCAAGTTACGCTCAGCGTCAACGCGTACTAGTTCTAAGTTTTGAGTCGTTACACGCTCAGCACCCATATGACCGGCCATTTTCTTACCTTTAAACACCTTACCAGGTGATTGGTTTTGACCGATTGAACCAGGAGCACGGTGAGATAGAGAGTTACCATGTGTAGCGTCTTGCATGCTGAAATTCCAGCGCTTAACACCACCTTGGAAACCTTTACCTTTAGAAGTACCGGTTACGTCAACTTTGTTGATTTCGTTGAATAATTCAACAGTAAGCTCAGCGCCTACTTCAAAATCGCCTTCACCACCATTTAGGCGGAATTCCCACAGACCGCGACCCGCTTCAACACCAGCTTTAGCGAAGTGACCCGCTGTTGCTTTGTTTACACGGCTTGCTTTTTTAGTGCCTGCGGTTACTTGAAGCGCGTTATAACCGTCTGTTGCGTCAGATTTGATCTGAGCAATGCGGTTAGGTGTCGCTTCAATAACTGTCACAGGGATAGATACACCATCTTCAGTGAAGATACGTGTCATACCCACTTTACGACCGACTAGACCTAATGCCATTTTCCTAAAACCTCTCTAATCTTTCGATTAACCCAGGCTGATTTGAACATCAACACCAGCAGCAAGATCTAAACGCATAAGTGCGTCAACAGTCTTGTCAGTTGGTTCTACGATGTCGATCAGACGTTTATGGGTGCGGATCTCGTACTGATCACGCGCATCTTTATTAACGTGCGGTGATGTAAGTACAGTAAAACGTTCAAAGCGTGTAGGTAGTGGAATTGGACCACGTACTTGTGCGCCAGTGCGTTTCGCAGTTTCCACGATTTCCGCCGTTGATTGGTCAATCAAACGGTGGTCAAAAGCTTTTAGGCGAATACGAATGCGTTGATTTGACATTCTTAAACCTCAATATAAAGAGCATTTAAAAGAGCATAAAAAAACGACCGAAACAATCTTAAAAACATAAGATGCCGGTTGTTGATTTATATCTACGTTGAGTTCCAAATCGGAACTCCTGTTTTATTAGCTTGAAATCCAAGCTTAATGTTCCTTCCAAGTTCCCGGGGGAATTTTGAAAGCCTGCGTATTATAGTGATATTGGTGATAAATGCAACAACTATTTCAAACTACCAGAATGAGGATTATTTATACTGTAAAAAAGGGTTGTCACTATGTCGTCATTACTGGGAATTTACTATAGTTAGGAAGCCATGCAATCGTACTTGGCACTAATGATAATGGTCAGTCCAGTTTTTAATTGTTATTATTCATCCTTATTTTGCTTTTATCTCTTAATCCTTAACCTTGGTGAGTTGATGCGTATTTTTAATTATTGCTTGAATTTTGTGTCTATGGTGATGAATCGCCTATTTGTGAAAAGCAAAGTACTGCCCGAGAACCCAATTGAACAATACGGTCTTAATCCCGCCTACCCTACTTTTTATATAGTTAAACTTAATGCTCGCTCAGATTTAGCGGCTCTTGACCGAGTTTGTAAAAAGTACAACCTGCCCAGACCAACTGAACAACAGCTGTTGGGTAATGCAGAGTTAGACCGCTTTATTGGCCTACAAAATCCACCACCACTGTTTGGCAGCCAAGCGAAGCCAACTGACGCGCTAAACCAGGGTAAACAAATAATTGCTCAACTATTTACCAGTGGCGAAAAAAACGTGCAAGTCATTCCGGTCACTATTTTATGGGGTCGTAATCCAGGTAAAGAAAAACCAGGTTTAGGTACGCTGGTTTCGCACTCACTTACACCTAGCTGGTTTCGTAAGTTTTTTGTATTACTGTTTTCAGGGCGTGATAACTTTATACGCTTTAGTCAACCGTTGGATTTATCGTTATTAGTAAATGAAAAAGCCGATGTTGATGAGTTACCTCATAAATTACTTCGCGTCGCTAGGGTGCATTTTCGTCGTCAAAAATTGGCGGCAACGGGCCCTAAAATGCCCTCACGCGAGCAACTATTTAATTCATTGTTAGCATCACCGACTATAAAAAAAGCAATTAACGATGAAGCAAAAAGCAAAAAAATCAGCCATGAGCAAGCACGGCAAAATGCGTTAAAGCTATTAGATGAGATTGCTGCTAACTACAGTGATGCCACCATACGTGTTGCAGATCGTGTATTAACCTGGCTATGGAATAAGCTCTACAACGGCATTGATATAAAATACACCGAACAAATCCATGATCTAACCAATAAAGGTCATGAAATTATTTATATGCCGTGTCATCGCAGCCACATGGATTACTTATTACTTACCTACTCGATTTATCATCTTGGTTTAGTACCGCCACATATTGCTGCTGGTATTAACTTAAACTTCTTCCCAGCAGGCGGCATATTCCGCCGCAGTGGCGCATTTTTTATCCGCCGCTCATTTGCTGGCAACAAGCTTTACTCTGCTGTATTTAAAGAGTATTTAAGTCAGTTGTTTATCAAAGGTTACTCAGTTAAGTTTTATACTGAGGGCGGACGTAGCCGTACCGGGCGTTTACTACCACCAAAAACAGGTATGTTGGCGATGACACTACAAGCTATGTTACGTGGTATTGATCGCCCTATTTCGATTGTGCCGGTGTACATTGGTTATGAACACGTCATGGAAATAAATACTTATCTGAAAGAACTCGCAGGTGATGATAAAAAAGGCGAGTCGATTTTCGGTATTTTCAAAGCCATTAAAAATCTCAAAAACTATGGCCGCGGCTATTTGAATTTTGGCGATCCGATTTCGGTTAATCAATATTTAAATGAGCATCAACCTGATTGGCGTGAATCTATTCACCCAACTGATGTACAAAAACCACAATGGCTTGGTCCGCAAGTGGCGACTTTAGCGGATAAAGTGATGGTTAATATTAATAGTGCCGCCGCGCTTAACGCAGTTAATTTACTGGCAATGATCTTACTGGTAAATGATAAGCAAGCATTGAGCAAACCTAAATTGTTAGCACAACTAGACTTTTACTTACATTTACAACGTAGCGCTAGTTACAGTGAAAAAATCACCACCCCAGATGAAACTTCATCACAGTTACTCGAACATGCTTTAAAGTTGAATAAATTTGACGTTATAAGCGATGAGTTTGGCGAGATTATCGCGATTAACGATAAAGAGAAAATCCTCTTTAACTACTACCGTAATAATATTCTTCATGTGTTTGCCGTACCAAGCTTACTGGCACTGCATATATTTAAAAGCCATAAAACGACAGTATCGCAGTGCCAAAAATTGGTTAACTGTTTTTACCCGATGTTTGCTAAAGAATGGTTTTTACACGAACTTGATGAAAATTATATCACCCGCATACTGGCCAGCTTTGTAGATCAAGATTTAATAGAAATTGATGGTGATAACATAAAAATCACCAACAGTAATGATTGCTTAGCCAAGCTGGAAATTCTAGGTCGTGCGCTTAGCTTAACCCTGCAACGCTACGCCATTGTGATTGGCTTTATTCAAACCAGTAAAGAAATTGAACGCGCAGAACTTGAACGCGAAAGCCAAGTATTAGCGCAGCGCTTAGGTACCTTGCATGGTATTAAGACTCCTGAGTTTTTTGACAAAAAAGTATTGGTAGGCTTTATTAGCAACTTGCGCGAACAAAATTTAATTAGCGAAACCGAGAATGGCTTACAGGGCAGTACTGAACTTTGTGAAGTGTATATTCATCTTAAAGCCTTGCTGCCAGCGCGAGTCTGGCAGTCAATTAGTGATATTGTGCAAGGACAATGTAAGCAAAAATAACTGCAAGCGGCATATTAACGCTGACGCATTACACCTTCTTGGATCGTTGAGGCAACTAAATTGCCTTGACGGTCAAAGAACTGACCACGCACCAACCCCCGCCCTGAGCTCGCACTTGGGCTATCAATGGTATATAAGATCCAATCATCCATTCGAAACGGACGATGAAACCACATCGCATGGTCAATTGTTGCTACTTGCATGTTTGGCTGCATAAACGAGACACCATGGGGCTGTAGAGCCGTTGGTAAAAACTCAAAGTCAGACGCATACGCCAATAAATAGTTATGAATACGTTGATCATCTGGCATCTCGCCATTGGCTTTGAACCAAATATGTTTAACCGGCTCCATTACCTCTGGCTTAAATGGGTTATGAAAGGTGACCGGACGCATTTCAATCGGCATTTCGCGAATAAACTTATTGCGGATCACCTCAGGTATATGAGATGCGTGCTCTTGATAAAACTCCAGTGATGAGCGCAGCTCCTCAGGAGCAGGTACATCCGGCATAGTAGCTTGATGCGACAAGCCATCTTCAGCACCTTGAAATGATGCCGTCATATAAAAAATAGGTTTTCCATATTGAATAGCACTAACTCGGCGAGTACTAAAGCTCTTACCATCACGGATCGTTTCAACATCGTACACAATTGGCTTTGCAGCATCACCAGGGCGTAAAAAATAAGAATGCAGTGAATGAACAATACGGCCTTCCGGTAAGGTTTCTTTAGCTGCAGACAGTGCTTGGCCCATGACTTGACCACCAAATACCGCACGAAAACCCAAATCTTGGCTTTGCCCTCGATACAAGCCCTGCTCTATTTCTTCTAACGTTAATAACGACAATAAATCATCTAAAACTTGGCTCATAGTTGCTCCTCAATCCCATTTAGATTTTAATGATACTATAGACAAGTATGATGTAAATATTTCAAGGATCCTAGTTATGGCGTATTGGTTATTTAAAACTGAACCCGATGCATTTTCAATCGACGATTTAAAAAGCGCCCCTGCACAAACCACTGCATGGGAAGGTGTGCGCAACTACCAAGCCCGTAATTTTATGCGCGAGGGCGTAAAGCTCGGCGATTTAGTAATGATTTACCATTCTAGCTGTAAACACGTCGGCGTTGCAGGTATCGCAATAGTGACTGCTGAAGCCTACCCAGATCCTTGCCAGTTTGATTTAAGCAGTGATTATTACGATCCTAAATCAACCTGTGATAAACCGAGATGGGTTGTGGTTGATGTAACCTATCAGCAGCATTTAAATAAATTAGTCAGCTTAAAAGCGATTAAAGAAAACGACGCCATCACCGAAATAGCTCTAAAAAAAGGTGGTCGATTATCGGTAATGCCAGTGACTAAAGCGGATTGGCAAGCAGTTATAAAAATGGCAGAGTAACAACAATAATTTGCTGCTAATACATCACGTTTTCCTTCTTTTTCCAAATTTGCTAAAATAGTTGGCTTGTTTTAGTTAGGGGGTTAGATGAAATTACTGTATTGGTTAGATGAGTGGTTAACTCTACCTCAAGATGAACAGCAAACCAGATTACCTATCTCTGGAGGCGATTTACTTGGCGATGTTTTTGTTAAGTATCACTTTATTGATATAAATAAGCCTTTATTGTTCACCTTTTCTCCTGCAGGTACTAATTACCAAGAGCATGATCTCAATGATGATTTTAGCCCTTGGGGATTTCAACTAGCGCAAAAACAACATGTGAATGTTATTTCTTTTCAGCACTTAGGAATAAGTAATTGGTTTAGACACCGTAATTTACTGTTTTTCCTCGAGCAACTCGCTCCCTTGCTAACACCCTTTACCCAGAGATTAGGCTACGGCTTAAGCCGAGGTGGCTTTGCTGTGGGTGCATTTGCTAATTTACTAAAGCTAGATAAGGTACTGTTATTTCACCCTGTTAGCACCAAAAATAAAGCACTAGCTCCTTGGGATGACCGCTCAAGTACCGATATAGCACAACAATTCGATTGGGAGCAAGATTACCACGATCTCGATTTAGGCAATGCTAAAGGCTATATAATTTACGACCCGACCAATCGTATTGACCGTGGCCATGCTAAGCGCTATTCGCAACTAACCCACTTACGCGTGTTTGGTATGGGTCACAGTACCCATGCCACCTACCTAAATAAATTTGGCTTCTATAAACAAGTGGCCGTCGACTTTATTAGCCATCAACAAGTCGATATTGCGCAATTTCGCCTACAAACCAAAACCCTGCGCTTTAAAGAAGACTATTATAGAAGGCTCAACAAGGCGAATGCTAAATCGGCACACCGCCAAGTATTATTAAGCAAAGCGCACAACATACTAATTGATGAAAAAGCAGCGCATGTGCAAGAGCATCAAGCAAAAATTGATATTCAACCATTGATTGATGTCGCGCTAAAGCACCAAGATGAACACCCTAAGGATGCCATTCAGCTGCTGGAAGTTGCTCAGCAACTTGCCCCTGATGATCCTTTAGTGGAGCACAAACTAAAACAGTTAAAATAAAAAACCGTGTTTGTTTAATCAAGCACGGTTGGCAAATTTATATGTAAACTGACAACTCAATTTTAACCTTTCTTTTTCTTGGTAGTTTTCTTTTTGTGCCCGTGCTTGGGCACTATCGCAAAGTACATTATCAGTGCGAGCCAGGAGAAAAGGATAATGCCTATTAACCAGCCATTTTTTTCATGACCTTGCGTGCGCTTACTGTTAAGCACAATTACCACTGGTAAAATATAAGCACTCAAAAGTAGAATTAAAAACGCCACTTCATTCATTACTTAGCAAGCCCCTGCCAATCGACTTCGCTGCTTAAAACACGATCAACCGCAATGTAATGTAAAATATCACCACTGTTAACCGGATAATCCAGTGGTGGATTTAAATCCATATTTTGCGCACTCAGGTTGTGAGCAACACCAAGTAAAATAGCATCATGGTCGTGTTTAAAATGATGAAATAATTTACCAAATTCCATTACCGCTAAATCAGCAGGAATAGCTAAACTAAACTGGGTATCACCATGCAAAGTAGATAATAATTCCTCTTGTACACGACTTGAGCCGGGGTCTTGCATTGAACGTACTAGAATTTCGGCTGACTTAGCCGTTGAACATTCCACGTTGTAACAATGTTCTAGTAGCATTTCGACTTTACTCTCATCGTTAAAGTGCGCACTAATATGGCAGTCATCTTTCACTAATTTACTAATGCGCAGGGCGGTGGTAAAAGTTTCGTCGTCGTCTTGCCCGTCAATAATAATTTTATCTGCCAGTTTAATTGCGACCCTTTCCAGCTCGCTTAAATCTGTAAAACTAGTTAAGCGTACAAAATCAACATGGGCATTAGCTAAAAATGGATGCTCCATTGACTCTGTGACCGCAAGCAAAATTCGTCGATCCAAACGCTTTTGGTCAGCGAGAATATAATCAATCATTTTTTTAGTACGAATTTGATGCCAGCCAAAAATAATAATGTGATTGTGAAAATGTGCAAAACTTTTATCACCCGTCATAGCGCGCCTAATTAAATAAGTAACTGTTTGCCCTGTTTTACCTAACAGAACACCAAATAAAGCTAAACCAAATGGAATTTGCAGTATCGCCACAATCCATCTACCCAGATCTGTAGTTGCACTAAAATCACCATATCCTACCGTTGAGGTAGTAACGATATAGTAATAAACAAAGGTGCTAACGGGCCTTAGTGCGGCTTCTCCTGCGAAGATTAACAACAACCAGATCAAGACCATATGTAATAATGTAGCAATAGCGACAGCTTGCCAACTAACCTGATCAATATGATTTCTGACTAGTAAAAATAATCGTTTAAATATAAAAGGCATGCCCACACTTGGTTATTCAGCTATCAATTATCCGATAAGTTACTGTAATGCTGAAATGAAGGCAATGCTTGAAATACCTTTGAGGATCAAGATTATTATCTAGACTGCTTTTTTAAAGTAGAACAGTGTAAGCTATACTTGAATTATTAATTATAAAGTCGAGCGTGTTATGTCAGGTGTATTAGCTTCTGTTGATCAACGAACTCAACTCGTTGGTGAAAATCGCTTAGAGTTATTATTGTTTTATTTGCACAGTCGTCACTTGTTTGCTCTTAATGTCTTTAAAGTTAAAGAAGTAGTGAAACTGCCGCATCTTAGTATCATTCCACATGCCCATCCTAAAATATCAGGCGTGGCCAATATTCGTGGTGAATCAATCCCTGTTATTGATTTACGCCAAGCGATTTGCATGTCTGCGGCTAAGAATACTGAAGATAGTAACTTAGTGATCACTGAATACAATCGTACAGTACAAGGGTTTTTAATTGGTAAGGTTGATCAAATCGTTAATATGACATGGTCAGATATAATGCCACCGCCTTCCTCTATCGGTAAAAATCATTATCTAACTGCGCTCACTAAAATTCAACGTGATGGCCAAGAGCAGTTAGTAGAGATCATTGATGTAGAAAAAGTACTAGCAGAGATTATTGAGTACGAAGTGCAAATCTCTGATGAGGTACTTGACCAAAGTATCGTAAACGAATTTGTTGGCCGAAAAATACTCCATGCTGACGACTCACCTACAGCACGAAAACAAGTGAGCGATACATTAACGCAGTTGGGTATTGAGATTATCCCAGCCAGTAATGGTCTTGAAGCACTCAATATGCTTAAAGCCTGGGCTGATAAAGGCATGGACGTAGAAAAAGAATTACTGATGGTGATCACCGATGCAGAAATGCCAGCAATGGATGGTTATCGCTTAACGCACGAGATCCGTAACGATAACCGCTTAAAAAATCTGCATGTGGTACTTAACACATCCCTCAGTGGCAGCTTTAACCAAGCCATGGTCGAGAAAGTGGGTTGCAATGCGTTTTTATCTAAATTTCAACCAGACTTACTCGTAGAAGAAGTACAAACACGTTTAAAAGCGGTCCTCGCACCACAGAAATAGCACTGTATCTAAGCGTGGCTTATGCCACGCTAGTGCTTGAATTAACGTTTGTTATAATGACGAACAAATACGCGATTTAATACCACGACTACAACTCTATTTGCCAATTAAACGCTTTCGTGATTAATTGGCAATATGTAGCAATAATCAAAACACACAATCATTATGCTAAATCATGTTGCCAAACCGTTCACTAAATTAGTGGAACGTTACCTACCCGATCCATTTATTTTTGTTATTTTACTCACACTACTTACCTTTATAATTGCGTGTGTAGTGACACCTTCAAACCCACAACAAGTGCTGAGCGCGTGGGGCAGTGGTTTTTGGAACTTACTAAGTTTTGCCATGCAGATGCTGTTGGTATTACTCACCGGATATATGCTGGCAAGTACACCGATGATGAGCCGACTGCTCACGCAATTAGCAAAACTTGCCAATACTGCGCCAAAAGCTATTTTATTAGTGACTTTCGTATCATTACTCGCCAGTTGGATTAACTGGGGATTTGGCTTAGTTATTGGCGCTTTATTTGCCAAAGCAATTGCCCGCCACACACTCGTTGATTATCGCTTACTGGTTGCCAGTGCGTATTCTGGCTTTATTGTTTGGCATGGTGGCTTGGCAGGCTCAATTCCTTTAACTATCGCAACGTCAGGGCATTTTGCACAGCAAAGCATTGGTGTGATAAACACCAGCGAAACACTGTTTTCAGGATTTAATATAGCTATAGTTATTGGCTTATTTATCATTATGCCACTGGTTAATCGTTATATGTTACCCAGCGCAAAAGACAGCATTTATGTTGATAAAACGCTATTAGCAGAACCGATACCTAAGCCCTACAATGTTAGTCGCCCTGCCGATAAAATTGAACACAGTAAGTTATTAGGACTAGGCATTGGAGTACTTGGGCTAGTTTATTTAGCTAATTATTTTGTGTTTAGTGGCGGCTCACTTAATTTAAACAGTGTGATTGCACTGTTTTTATTTTCTGCGATTTTACTGCATCAAACGCCGTATAATTTACTTAATAGCCTGCAGCAAGCAGTCCCCAGCGGCGCAGGGATTATTATCCAGTTTCCATTTTATGCAGGGATCATGGCAATCATGGTACAAACGGGTTTGGCGCAGCAGATATCACAAGGATTTATCGCCATCGCCAGTGCACAATCATTGCCATTTTGGAGCTTTTTAAGTGCTGGCTTAGTAAATATATTTGTGCCCTCAGGTGGCGGCCAATGGGCTGTACAAGCGCCTATAGTGATACCCGCAGCACAAGCTCTGGGTGCAGATATGCCGCGCGTCGCGATGGCAGTAGCGTGGGGGGATGCGTGGACTAATCTTATTCAGCCATTCTGGGCTTTACCGGTATTGGCAATTGCCGGCCTAAAAGCCAAAGACATTATGGGCTTTTGTTTAGTGCAGCTAATTATAACCGGCGTGTTTATATCATTGATGTTGAGTTTTTATCCGTAACGCTTGCTGCAAAAATACAGCGTGAGTAACACCTCACGCTATTTAAATTTGTTAACTCGATAGAATTTTCATTGGCAGGCTTAAAATTGCGTTTTCAGAATCAGCAAAATGCATCATCACAGCCACATGGCCTGCAACTACCAAAGCGTACATCACAGCCGAAAAACCTTGCCCGTATTTATCTAGTGGCAGTAAATGCGAATAGTGGCGGCCGCGCCATTCAAAGGCGATTTCCAGTGCACCGATAAATAAGAAAAACACTAATAGCATTAAACCAAAGGTGTAGCTTAGCCATAAGCCAAATAACACGCCTAAAATACAAATACTTAAACCAACCCATGAACGCATTGAGAAGCTAATACTTTTTAATACATGCCCGCCATCAAGCGGTAAAATAGGCAGCAAGTTAAATAAATTCAATAATGCGCTGAGTACTGCGACCCCGGCAAATATTTCCATCTCGGTGGCATAATAAAGCACCACACCAAGTACGGAGGTGATCAAACCAAATGCAGGCCCCATTAAAGAAATCACCACATCTTGCCAGCGGGTGGTAATTTTATCGTCGCTTACGGCAAGCCCGCCAACAAATGGGATTAAATAGATACCCTTGGTTTTAATACCAAAATATTGCATTGCTCTGACATGGCCGTACTCGTGGATCACCAAACAAGCAATTAGCATAAGCGCAAACTCAAACGTAAATAACCAAGCATAACCAGCCACTGAGGCGCCCGCTAATACTACCTTGACGACTTTCGCACTTTTAAAAATCTTAAAACCGAGCGCAAATAATCCAAGCAGCCCCTGCTTAGGTTTAGTTTTTTCAATAGGCGGTAATGTCAGTTGTTTTACAAATTCATTATCAATATGTAGCGCTATACTATGCTCAATGACCGTACTGGTGTCTAAACCAATCACTTGATTATTTAGCTTAAATTCAAAATAGTTAACACGTGGATTATCAAATCCGATTGCCTGTTGTTGCTGAAAAATTTTTACAATTTGTTGCCCCGCGAGCACTAAACTAAATTGTTGATCAGCAAGGGTCAGCTGTATTTGCATGATGTCACTTCAAATCTTAAAAATTATATCGTTAGTATACCCATTTTTTTAGCTAGATTATGGAATATATTTGCAACTATAAAGCTGACACCTTCGCTATTCTCGACTACTTTTAGTTAACGAGTAAATTTTATTTCAGGGAAGAAAATGACAAAGCTAGCACGCAGCATTTTGGTCGTTGATGATTCAAAAGCTATTTTAGTAGTGATGCAGGCTATCTTAAATGAGCTTGATGTGCCCAATGTAACAACCTGTTTAGATGCGCAAGATGCCCTCAATAAAGTAAAAGCGCATCCATATGCTTTTGATGCCGTATTTACTGATCTGAATATGCCGAACATGGATGGCATGGAGCTTATTCGTCACCTTGGCGAGTTACATTACCCTGGGGCAATTGTCATTATTTCTGAAATGAATTCAAAAATCATTGATTTAGCGGCTGATTTAGCGCGTAAAAACAACGTACATTTAATTGGTAATATCGCCAAACCAGTACAACTCAACCAAGTTTATACACTGCTACAAAAACTAGAGTATTTAGCTTGTCATACTGAAAAGCCCACAGAACCAATTTCTGAAACGCAATTACTGCATGCGATAAGCCATAATGAGATAACGCCGTTTTATCAACCAAAAATAAACCGTACTAATAATAAAGTTGAAAGCGTAGAAGTATTAGCCAGAATTGTGACCGCAGCACAAGGTGCTATATTTTTACCTGAACGGTTTATTTGTGTTGCTGAAGATTTAGATTTAATTAATCTGATCACGTTTCAGTTGTTTGAAAAGGCAACAGGCGATTTCTCAGAAATAAAAACTCGTTTAGGCTACAAACTTAAACTGGCTTTTAATTTGTCCCCCTGCCAGCTAGAAGATTTAAGCTGCCCGGATAAGCTGGCTTTAATTTTACATCTTAATCAACTGACCCCAAGTGAGATTATTTTAGAGATCACAGAACAGCATGCTTTATCCAGTTCTGCACAGCTAGAAACTCTAAACCGTTTACGAATGCGCGGTTTTGGCATTTCTCTTGATGATTTTGGCACCGGCTTTACCAATGTACAGCAATTAAAAACATTGCCTTTTACTGAGGTGAAAATAGATCGTACCTTGATCAGTAATATTGAAAGTGATTTATTTTCTCAAGTCATTGTTAGTAGCTTAGTAAATATAGCCATTCAAGATGACTTAACAATTGTCGCTGAAGGCATTGAGCGCGTTGAAGAGCTTGAATACTTAGATCGTTTTAAAGAGCACATCTTAATGCAGGGCTTTTTGATCAGTCGCCCAAAAGGCAAAACTGAATTTATTCGTTGGGCGCAATCATGGCTACATATGGTTTCATTAAATAGTCATAGCCGACGTTAATTTTTTCGTTTCGCCATGGTATTCTCAGCACTTAACAATTTATTGCTACTTTCCAAGCGCTGACGCCAGCGTTGCTTAGCAACTGCCTGCATATTAGCTGATTGATCATGCTCATCGACTATTTCAAAGCCCATTAACGCTTCGATCATATCTTCGAGTGTCACAATCCCCTGCACATCACCATATTCATCTATCACTAAACAAATATGAGTACGCTCAGCTAGCAAAGTATGCAATAAAGTAGGTACGTATAAAGTCTCTGGCACAGTATAAATAGGTTTTATCAACTTACTGATTTTATAGTTTTCACCCAACCTATGATACGCCAGCATAATATCGTTTTTATGCACAAAACCGATAATATCATCACCATTTTTATCATATACCAACACCCGAGAAAACGACGCTGAACCATGCTCAGCCAAATATTGATTTACGGTTAAATCTTTATGTACTTTAAACAAAACGGTACGCGGGGTAATTAACGCATCTAATTTGGCGTGACGAAAATGCAATAAACTACGGATGATTTCAGACTCTTCCTGATGTAAGGCACCTGATTGCGATCCCATATCAGCCATGGCTTCAATTTCTTGGCGAATATAGTACTCTTCGTTGTAATTACGACCCAACATACCGGTGAGTTTTTCAGCAAGCCACACAAAAGGTTTGAGTGCGATAACTAAATACTGTAATGCTTTGGTCACCATAGGAGCAAGCGTTCGCCAATGCTTTGCGCCCAGAGTTTTTGGAATGATTTCCGACAACACTAATACTAACAAAGTCATTATCGCCGAAGCAATTCCCACCGCCGCATCAGAAAAAACTACGGCAGCTTGTGCCCCTACACCGGCAGCTCCAGCAGTATGGGCAACCGTATTTAAGGTTAAAATAGCAGCTAAAGGCTGATCAACATTGGTTTTCAAGTGCTCGAAACGCTTGGCTAGTTTAGGCTTTTTTTTACGTAATACTGCAACATAGCTAGGCGTTATACTCAATAATACGGCTTCCATAATCGAACATAAAAAAGAAATCGTAATCGCCGCTACCATGTAAACGATTAATAATGTCACTGTTACCTCTACGCTACTCAATTGCTCAACACCTTACCAAGTGTCAGCCCTAACCTCAAACCTTATACTGCTGAGCAATGGAATCCATCGCAGAGCACTTTTTGACATCACAACCACATGCTATATTAAATTAAATTCCCTACATCAGGCTCAATAATGAATTTTAGTTCACTATGGCGCGGAAAAACACCTCGCCTAACAACCACACTCGCGGTGTTAACTTTAAGCACGTTAAGTAGCGCTCTAGTGGCTGCACCATTAGATAAAGCAGATATTAAGTTTATTGGCCCAATTGCAGCCGACATGCAGCTAAAGCCATACCAAACTGAGCATCAAGATGCGATTATTAACGCCCTATTACCTAGCATTCAACAACCAACAACAAGCATTACGGTATTTGGCGAAAAATTAAAATGGCAAACCTTAGATAAAGTAAATGCATTAACCCTCGGCGGTCTACAAGCATTAAAGTTTACCACTCATGCTGAGCGCTTTAGCCAAGGCACATTGACACTCAAAGGTATCGAAAAAGCGCAGTTGTTTATCAATGGTGAAAAACAAACAGCCACAAAAGAAAGCTATGAACTGGCATTACCGCAAGGCGATCACCAAATAGTGATTATTGCTGAACAAGTTGCTAATTGGCACGATGTTGACGTTGATTTCGAGCCTAAAGCAGCAATTGATCGATTAACTTTTAGCAATAAAGAGCAACATGGTTTATCTGCCAAGCAACTGTTTGATGCCACAACGGTCAGTTCACTATCTTTAGCACCTGATGCCAAACACTATTTAGTGGCAAAACGCCATTATCAAGATAGCACGGGTAATCAAGCAAATGTGATCACTGAGCTAAAAAATGATGATAATCAAATAGTTTACCGTTTTGAGTCGGGTCAACCGAGTAACATTATTTGGAGCCCTGATAACAATTATTTAGTCTATCTATTAGATGGAAAATTAAAGCAATTAAACCGCAAAACCCTTAATCTTAAAGTGATTGCCAACAACCTAGAGGGCGCGGGTGACTTTGCTTATTACGATAACAACAGCTTAATCTTCAGCTGGTCCAAATCACCAGCAGCTGATAACAGCCTAACTAAACACTACCAAGGTTTACAAGATCGCTGGTCATATGCCCGCACAACCTCACAAGCTTACTTATTAGATATAAGTACAGGCCTGAGTAAAGCATTGAGCCAAGGACCACTTAGTCACAGTATTGAAGATTTTAATAGCAAACGTGGTACGGTATTACTGAGTCGTGGTGTGCAAGTAATGCAAGCGTCGACTCACCCCACCACAGAGTTAGTGGAACTGAATATTGCCAATGCGAGCAACACAGTTATTGGTCAGTTTACTACGTTTAATCAAGCTAAATACACAGGTGATGACATTTATGTCACTGCGGGTCCTGATTTTAAAGATGGTTTAGGCAGAAACCTACCTGAGAATATGCTTGCCAACAACTATGATGGACAGCTTTACCTATTAACTGATCATGGTAAAAATGCAGCACCATTAAGTCGTGAATTTGATCCTGCCATTGGTCAACTTGAAGTACTCGCTAATGGCGATGCCCTCGTTAAAGTCACTGAGCAAGATACGATTGCTTTATACCTGTACGATAAAAGTAAACAACGCTTTAGCAAACTCAAAACAGGTTTTGATGTAGTTGAACAATTCAGTTATTCAAACAACCGCAGCCCAGCTATTTTAGTTAGCGGCTCTAATGCATCATCTCCACAGCAATTAAAACAGTTAAGTATTAATAAAAACACCGCAACCACATTGTGGGATTCTAAACCACAAGCGTATGCAAATACCGATATAGCCAGCTTAGATGAATTTAACTTCATCAATACCGCAGGTGTTGAAATTAAAGGTCGTGTTTACTTTCCAAGCAATCTTGATAAGAACAAACACTACCCAGCATTAGTATATTACTATGGCGGTACATCACCGGTTACTCGTGGTTTTACTGGGCGTTATCCTTTCAATTTATGGGCAGAGCATGGCTATGTGGTTTATGTAGTGCAACCGACCGGTGCAACTGGATTTGGCCAACAGTTCTCTGCTAAGCATGTGAATGCGTGGGGTCAATATACTGCTGACGATATTATGCAAGGTACCCAAGCACTATTAAAACAGTATCCATTTATTGATAAAAATCGTTTAGGTAATTTAGGCGCATCATACGGTGGCTTTATGACTATGTTACTGACCACTAAAACAGACATGTTTAGTGCCTCAATCGCACACGCGGGGATTTCTAATATTACCTCGTATTGGGGTCACGGTTGGTGGGGCTATTTATATTCTGGCGAAGCCTCTAAAAACAGCTATCCTTGGAATAATAGTGAACTATACAGCCAACATAGCCCGGTTTTCCATGCAGACAAAGTAACCACACCGCTACTGCTATTACATGGTGATGCTGATACCAATGTACCTGTAGGCGAAAGTCACACTATGTATACTGCGCTGAAACTACTAGGCAAAGATGTTGACCTTATTGAATATAAAGGGGCGGACCATCAAATTTTTGCTCGCGATCAACGCTTTGATTGGTGGAATACTATGCTTGCCTACTTCGATAAGCATTTAAAAGAGCAACCACAGTGGTGGCAGTACTTATACCCTGAAAAGTAGCTTTTATTCTGTTCAACAGGTAAACCTAGTATGTTTACCTGTTGATAATAATTAAATAATCACCTAAATAGTGCATAAATACTAAAAATCGCCCTTCTCACCTTTTACGAATGAGTGATAACATAGAGGCATCATTAAAGGTAATTAAGATACTATGACTATTCATGTTTTATTGGTTGAAGATGACGAACTATTAGTTAAACGCATAATCAATCATTTTGCAGAGACTGAATTTTGCATTGAGAATGATGCAACTGGCGCTGATGCCTTAGCTATAGTGCAATCTCGCGCTAATAATTATGATGCCATATCATTAGCAATTATTGACATAGTATTACCTAAACGTGATGGCTTACATTTAGCAAAAGAACTCAACACCCTCACAGACATTGGTGTGATCATGCTTTCAAGCCGAGATTCTCAAGCCGATCGTATTGCCGGACTTGCTCAAGGCGCTGATGACTATATTTGTAAACCTGTTGATTTATTAGAGCTTGAACTGCGTATAAGAGCACTTTATAAGCGCTTAAAAAGCAATAATAACAGTAGCGATGAAAGCGAAGAATTTATTGAATATGCTGACTTCAAACTGCATCCAGACAACCGCACTTTAATCACTGCTAATGGCATTGAATCTAGGCTCACTGAAGCGGAACATAAAGTGTTAATTTGTTTGATCTCAAACGCAGGAAAAGCCACGTCTCGTGAAAAAATATCAGAAGAAATTGGCCAGCCAGATTGGAGTCCAAATGACAGAACTGTTGATGTTTTAATTGGTCGCTTACGTAAAAAACTGAGCGATGAAAAAGACCAAAAACGCATCGTTACGGTACGCGGTAAAGGCTACATGCTGTCAATTTAATGCAATCTAACCACTAATACTGGGTTAATTGTGATAACAAACGTTCAAATGCACGATAATTGAGTGCCTCTTTTAGTTCATCTAAACTAATATTATCTTGCCCTTTTAGATCACTAATAGTTCGCGCTACTTTGATCACTCGATGATAAGAGCGTGGCGATAATGATAGCTTTTCACTGGCTTTAGCTAAAAACTGTAACTCTGGCGCTGCAAGCGCGCAATACACACTCATTTCTTTATTATTAAGTCGCGCATTGACTTTACCTTGGCGACGCAATTGCAGATTATATGCCGCCTCCACCCGCGTGCGCACAGTCGCACTACTTTGTTCTTCTTGAGTGCTTTGCAATTGCGCACTGTTTAAACGTGGTAGCTCTATTTGTAAATCAATACGGTCAATAAATGGTCCTGACACTCGCGATAAATAACGCATAACTTGATCCGGAGTCGCGCGCTTATCATTATGGCAACCCGTAGGACTTGGATTGAGAGCCGCATTTAATTGAAACTGTGCAGGAAACTCCATTTGCCTTGCCGCTCTTGAAATCGTTACAGTGCCTGTCTCCATTGGCTCGCGTAATGAGTCAAGCACCTTACGTTCAAACTCAGGTAGTTCGTCAAGAAATAATACGCCATTATGTGCCAGTGAAATCTCCCCTGGTTTTGGGTTTGAAGAGCCTCCGACTAGCGCCACAGCGGAGCATGTGTGATGAGGATTACGAAATGGTCGCTTGCGCCAGTTAGTTAGATCGACACTTTGGCCAATAATTGAATACAACGCTGCGGTGGAAAGTGCCTCATCATCAGACATGCCCGGCATAATAGTCGGCATACGTTGCGCGAGCATTGACTTCCCCGTACCAGGTGGCCCCAAAAAAAGTAAATTATGGCCACCCGCCGCAGCGATTTCTAACACCCTTTTCGCGCCCGGCTGGCCTTTTACATCACTTAAATCAATTAAGAATTCAACACCGCTATGTTGCTGTTCTGGGTAGCTAATATTAAGAGGTAAAGGCTGCTGATTGAGTAAATCACTCCATACTTCTTGGATAGAAGAGACCGCTTTGCGCTCAACGCCATTTACTAAACTCGCTAAACTGTCATTTACTAAAGGTAAAAAACAACAACGCCCTTGTGCTTTAGCTGCTAAAACTGATGGGAGTATTGCATTCACGCCACGCACTTCGCCATTCAGTGCCAGCTCACCATAAAATTCATAGCGTTCAATATCAGTGCAAACAATTTGCTCTGAAGCGATGAGAATACCAACCGCAATCGCTAAATCAAAACGCCCCCCCTCTTTGGGTAAATCAGCAGGTGCTAAATTGACTGTAATGCGTTGGTCTGGAAAACCAAATTTAGAGTTTTCTAATGCGCTGCGTACGCGATCTTTGGCTTCTTTTACTGAGGCTTCGGGCAAACCTACAATATGAAATGCTGGTAAACCATTACCTAGATGCACCTCAACGATCACTTCAGGTGCTTGAATGCCCACTTGGGCACGAGAATAAATTCGAGCTAATGACATCCTTTGTCCCTGTAACGTTCTGTTCTTTACAGTCTAGTCAGGATATTTAAAAATATGTAGTGTTAGTTGCCATTTCATTGCTGCAAGGCGTAACAGCAAGGTGGTTAACATAGCTAACACCATCGCCATCTCTGTCTCAATGTTCAATACAATTGCTTGGGTATAAACAATACCACCAGCAATACAAGTAATTGCATATAGCTCACCTTTTAATAGCATAGGAATATTGCCTGCCAACACATCTCGCGTTACCCCGCCAAAGCAACCGGTGATCACCCCCATAATAATTGCGGTTGTAGCTGGCATCCCCGCGAGCAATGCTTTTTGCGCCCCCATTACAGCAAAGAACGCTAAACCAAACGCATCTGCAACTTGTAAATGATATAAAGGAATTGATTTTTGCTTATTGATCAATCGCGTGGTAACAAAGACAGACGCAAATATCGCGATAAAATAACTTTGGTCATGTAACCAAAATACCGGAACATCTAAAATCAAATCTCGAATTGTGCCACCACCTATCGCGGTGACCGTCGCCAGTACCACGACTCCAAAGCCATCCATTTTTTTATCATAGGCAATTAAAGTGCCTGACATGGCAAATACGGCGATGCCAATTAAATCAAACCAATGATAAAGTTCAGTCATATATCTAAGCCATCCCAAGATGCGAATCGAAGTTAAAATAAACATTGCTTAACGACGCCGTTTTAGCACAATAAATGCAAAGTTTTAAGCGAACTTAGATTTATTGCTATTTCTATTAATTCAGTAACTGCTGCGCTGTCTGCAACTGCTTATAGCGTACGATCAATGTAACACCACGCAGTAGCATAAAGCAGGTCATTGCTAACCAAAGCGCATGATTTTGCCAAGCATTAAACACCCAAAACACGCCAAAGAACCCAACTAATGCTGAAATTAGCATAGTATTTCGCATATCTTGAGCTCTGGTTAGGCCAACAAAAATACCATCAAACAAAAAGCAACTCATTGCCGCTAATGGCATAAAAATCAACCATGGTAAGTATTCATAGGCGGCTTTGATCACTTCAGGAATATCTGTTAATAAGGTAATAATTTGCGAACCAAACAATGCAAAAAACACGCTATAACAAAAAGCAAATAGCACTCCCCAAAATACGCTTATTTTTACCCATAAGTTTATACGTCGTACGCTATGTTGACCTTTTGCTTGGCCAACTTTTGCTTCACTTGCATAGGCAATACCATCAAGAGCAAAGCTCACTAGCATTAAAAAGTTCAGTAATACAGCATTTACCGCAAGCGTTACCTCGCCAATGCGTGCACCATAGAAGGTCATAAAGCTAAAACACAGTTGTAAAATTAAGGAGCGAATAAAAATATCACGGTTAAGACTTAATAACGCCCACATTTTATCTCGGCTAAACCACCCACCTAAAAATAGCGGCACAGTCATTTTTTTCGCCAACCTAAAAACCAAGAATAACGCAAATAATAGCGCGGTATAATCGGCAATCAACGATGCCCAAGCAGCTCCGGCGACTTGCCAATCTAAGTACACAACAAAATAAATATCTAAAACAATGTTGGTGATATTAGTAACTAGTAATAAATAAAAAGGCCCTTTACCGTAATGAATCCCTAACATCCAAGCTAATAATACCAAGTTACATAATGCCGCTGGTGCACTAAAAATACGAATTTCAAAATAACTATAAGCTTGTGCGAGCACCTGCGCACTGGAACCAGAAAGGTAAGCTATGGCATTTTTAATAAGTGGCGATAAAGCAATTAAAGAAAATGCCACGATAAGCGCTAATACTAAACTGCGCTTTAATAATCCGGCTAATTGAGGATAATCTTTCTTGCCATAAGCTTGCGCAACCAGCCCTGTGGTACTCATGCGTAAAAAGCCCGCCAACCAAAATAGCAATGAAATTACCGTGGCGCCCAAGGCAATTCCGGCAAGAAAATGAGCACTACCAAGATGCCCTATTACTGCAGTATCAACTATTCCTAACAGTGGCACGGTTATATTTGATAATATCATTGGACCAGCTAACAACAGCAAGCTTTTATGGTGTGCTTTATGACGATTAAGAAATTTTTTCACAGTCTGCTATCGATCCTATTTTGTCTATCTTTACCTGCTCACAGCGCAGTTATTTTACAGTATCACCATGTCAGTGAGACCCTGCCAGCAGTCACCAGTGTCAGTGCAGAAACCTTCACTGAGCATTTAAACTATCTAAAACAGCATGACTTTAACGTAGTGCCACTGAATGAATTACTATCTGCTTTACAACAAGGCCAAAGTTTACCAGATAAAACCGTCGCTATTACCTTTGATGATGGTTACAACAATAATTATGAACAAGCAGCGCCGATATTAGAAAAGTTTGCTTACCCCTATACGATTTTCGTTAATCCAAAATTGATTGATGAAGGTAAAGGCTATGTAATGGGCTGGAATAAACTCAGAGAACTTGCCAAAAAAGGTGCTCTGATCAGCAATCACAGCGCACAACATGATTACCTACATCGTAAATTAGCCGATGAAACACCCCAACAATGGCAGGCGCGTATTAAGCAAGATATTTTGTCATCACAACAACGGATCAAAGAAGAAATTGGCCATGACTATAAATACTTAGCATATCCATATGGCGAGTTTAATAACCAATTACAAAGTTTAGTGAAAGAGTTGGGCTTTATTGGTATTGGCCAACACTCTGGTGCCATCAACAAAGACTCTGATTTTAGCCGTTTACCACGCTTTCCGGCTTCTGGGTTTTATAGCAAGCTTGATACGCTAGTGACCAAACTAAACTCTCGCGCATTTTCAATCCAAGAGCTTACTTATATTGATAGCGTGACCAGCCAAAATCCACCTCAGATCAGCATTAAATTTAATATGGGAGACTTTCATAAAAGTCAGCTAGCTTGTTATGTATCGGGCATCGGTCAGGCAAAACTAGACTGGTCAGCAGCTGATACTGTGACCATAAATTCACCGAAAAATTTAGCTCAAGGGCGATCACGATTTAACTGCACAGCGCCATCAATTGCTCATAAGAATAGCTATTATTGGTTTTCACAACCGTGGGTAATTGTGCAGTAAAAATATAATCCCTTGATAATTATCAACCTGAGCCCGGGATAATCAGCTCAAGTTTATAAGGTGACTACTTTTTCATTGCTTGGTTTAGTAGATGCTGCGTCACTTTATCAAGCGAGACCACCGCTAAAGCTGCTCCGATCTCTACAGCGGCTTTAGGCATGCCCCATACCACTGACGATAGTTCATCTTGCGCTACGGTATAAGCACCATGCTGTTTTAGCGCCAGTAAACCTTGCGCACCATCGCTCCCCATACCCGTTAATAAAGCTGCGATGGTATTTTTAGGGCACACTTTAACCAGCGAGTTAAACAATACATCAACCGCAGGACGATGACGGTTAACCGGCTCGCTCTCATCAAGCTGACAATATAAGCTGCCTCCTTGCTGTATAACGCTTAAGTGTTGACCACCCGGGGCGATAAACGCCCAGCCAGCTTTTAACTTATCGCCTTTCTGCGCCTCTTTGACATTGATAGTACATGTCCTATCCATGCGCAAAGCAAATGAACTACTAAACACAGGTGGAATATGCTGCGTGATAACGATCGGAGGGCAGTTTTCTGGCATTCTTATTAGCACCTCTTTAATCGCCTCTGTTCCTCCTGTTGAAGCTCCAATCGCCAAAACCTTATTGATACTAAACTGTGCATTACTTAACGTTTCGATAGGTTGTACTTGGCTTAATTTAAAAGGCCGTACTCGTGCAGCCGCTGCCGTACGGACCTTTTGTTGCACTAATTTAGCATACTGGCTTAATTGCTCAGATACATTGACTGTCGGCTTAGCTATAAAATCAACTGCCCCTAATTCCAGCGCCTCCAAAGTCATCGGTGAACCTTTTTGGGTGAGCGTTGATATCATTACCACAGGCATAGGCCGTAGACGCATTAGGTTTTTCAAAAAACTAATGCCATCCATTTTCGGCATTTCAATATCTAAAGTCAGCACATCGGGATTAAGCTGTTTAATCATTTCTCGTGCTTGATAAGGGTCTTCTGCACACCCTACGACCTGAATATCATCAGCCTGGTGTAGTACCTCCGTCAATACTCGTCGAATCAATGGCGAGTCATCAATCACTAACACCTTGACCATTTTTTACCCCTTAAAATAACTCAATATCGGTTTTAGAATCTTGTTCTTCAATATCGTGTAAATAACGGACTTCGCGTTTTTCAATCACATCAGTGTGCATGTCGCGCAATTTTTTAACCTGTGCTTTGCCTGTTTGAGGGTTAAAATTGACCTTACGCGGCCAAGGCCCCCCCACATCATGAGACACTAATTCTAGCCCTTCTTCTTGCACATAAGAATAAGCAAAGCGAATATTACCAAGGCCAATATCTGTCATCGAGCGAATAATTTTACCGCCGCCAAACAGTTTTATTTTTAGATTTTGCCTAGAGGCGCCATTTTTAAGTACTTCATTAATTAAAAACTCCATCGCCCAGTTACCATAACGACAATTTAAGTTATGCGCACTAGTTGGCTCTGCGCCTTTTTCAATCGGTAACATAAAGTGATTCATGCCACCCACACCAAGCTTGTCATCATAAATGCAAGCTGCAATACATGAACCTAGCACAGTGGAAATCATCTCATCGTTTTTTGACACGTAAAATTCACCGGGCAATACTTTAGCAATAACTTGCCGCTGACCTGAGTCCCAAAACCGCTTAATATGCTCAAAGCCATGTAATACTGGCTTAAAATGACTATCCATAAATCACCTTCTGATACATAGTTTTACCTAAGTTTTTAAACTCACTATGCTCCTTTCCCATGGTTTCAGAATGACCTAATAATAGGTATCCATGATCAGCTAAAATATGACAATAACGGTGGAATAGCTGATCTTTTGTTTCTTTATCAAAATAAATCACCACATTACGACAAAAGATCACATCAAAAGGCCCTTTCATTGGCCAGTCTTGTAATAAATTCAACCGCTTAAAATGAATTTTTTGCTGTAATTCAGGTTTAACTTTGAATAACTCACCATCTTTAGTTTTTAAAAACCAGCGCTGTAATTGATGTTGTTCAAGTCCATTCACATTAGCCGCAGTGTAGGTACCTGATTGTGCTTTAGCTAATACGTTTGAATCCAAATCAGTGGCTAAAATTTTCACATCCCAATCGGCTGGAAATAACCCATGTAAGGTCATAGCTAAAGAATAGGGTTCTTCCCCAGTTGAACAACCTGCAGACCATATCCGAACTCGCCGAGTACTTTTATTTGTCACTAATAACTTTGGTATTACATGGGATTGCAAATAATCAAAATGATGTGATTCACGAAAAAAAGAAGTCAGATTAGTTGTTATTGCATTGATAAAATCACTAAATTCTTGCTCTTTATGTGCCTCTAAATAAGCTAAATACTGTTTAAAATTTGTCAGCTGCAATGTTCTGAGCCGACGAGCAAGACGTGAATAGACCATTTCTCGTTTATGATCACCTAATACAATGCCACACGCGTCATAAACTATTGCAGCTATTTGCTTGAAATCATGGTCGGTTAGTAAAAACTCTTTCATTACAATTACTCGCAATAGGCGTGACTGAGCTGCGATTGAATATTAACAAAATTGCTAAAAGTTAAGACTCTGGATTTTTCAAAGTACAGAGGCTTAACTAGTAATCCGATTGCAAAAAACGTTAAAATTCCTCCCATTCATCAGCTGAATTAGCAAAGTTATTACCTCGCGCTTTACTACGGATATTATTACTACGTGGTGGCGCGGTAGTAGGAGTTACTGATGCAGTATTAATTACAGCGTCTTGCTGACTTATAGTAAAAAAGTTCAGTAACCGGGTCATATCATTCGCTTGCTCTGACATTGACTCGCTGGCCGCGGATGCTTGCTCAACTAAGGCCGCATTTTGCTGGGTCATTTCATCCATTTGCGAAATAGCTTTGTTGACTTGCTCAATACCTGAACTTTGCTCTTCGGATGCTGCTGCAATATCAGATATCATTTCAGTTACTTTTTGTACTGCAATAACAATTTCTTTTAAAGTGGCTCCTGATTCATTAACTAATAAAGTGCCATCTTCAACTTTACCAACGCTATCTCTGATCAACTCTTTAATTTCTTTTGCAGCCCCCGCGGAACGCTGCGCTAGATTACGCACTTCGCCGGCAACGACAGCAAAGCCACGCCCTTGTTCACCAGCTCTAGCAGCTTCAACAGCGGCATTAAGAGCTAATAAATTAGTTTGAAAGGCAATCTCGTCAATCACGCTAATAATATCGGCAATTTTTTTACTCGACTCATTAATTGCCGACATGCTGATCACCGCGCGATTAACAACTTCGCCCCCTTGCTGCGCTTTGTCGCGCGTTTCTTCTGCTAATTCATTAACCACTTTTGCATTATCAGCATTTTGACGTACTGTACTGGTCATTTCCTCCATGCTAGATGCTGTTTCTTCAAGCGATGAGGCCTGCTCTTCTGTACGCTGGCTTAGATCAGCGTTGCCTTGAGATATTTCCTCTGCCCCACTTGCCACTAAGGTTGCCGAGGTATTAATACGATTAATGACTTCCGTTAATTTATCAGCCGTGGTATTGGCATCACGCTTGAGTTTTTCAAACGACCCCTGATACTCTTGCTCTATCCGTTTTGATAAATCACCATTGGCCATCGCATCAAGCATATTAGCAGTACCGGTGACAGCATCATCAACAATACCAATTAAACCATTTAGACCTTTAGCTAAACGTAAAAAGAAACCGCCCTTACCTTGCTCTGTAACACGAGCGTCTAGATTACCTTTGCGTGCAGAGCTGACTAAGTCAGCAATTTCTTTTTCTATTGCGACTTCGGCTGTTCGATCTTCCCACTCCACCACAGTGCCGATTCGTTCATTTTCTGAGTTAAAAATAGGGTTAGCAACTAAACCAAAAGTGCGCCCGCCAACCAGTATCTCTGCACTGTAAGTATCGGTTAGCTTGCTTAACAGATTGCGTTGATGCGCTGGATTTTTATGAAATACATCAATGTTTTGCCCTAATAACTGGCTACTATCAAAATTAGGTAAATCGCGACGTAAATCTTGCTCAGCGTTGCGCATCATATTTTGCACTGCTTCATTCATATAAATAATATCGTTTTTAGTATTTGCAATCATGGTATTTGTTGCAACTCGATCCAGGGCTTGACGCACCCTAAGATTTTCTTCAGCAGCACGTTTTTCAGCAGTCGCTTTTTTAATACTTTCGGTTAAATCTTGCCACTCAATTATAGTTCCTAATCGTTTACCTTCTTTATTAAACCAAGGGGTCGCAATAATATTAAAAATTAACGATGCAATTTCTAGTTTTGATTCAACAGAGTCGGTCAAGTTTGTATACAACTGAGCCTGCTGTGCTGTATTTTCAAAAAATGCCGTAATACTTGAGCCCACTATACTATTGACGGAAAAATCACCTAGTACACTCTGCAGCTCACCTTGTCTGGCTTGGAGCATTTGTTTTAGTTGATTATTAGCAAACACTATCTGTAAATCATTGTCTGCCATCATCACACTCGCCTGGCAGATCGTTAATGCGCTCGATAGATCAGCATCCCTTTTTGATTCTTTTTCTAATTCTTTTTGAGCTGTGATGTCTGTCGCATATTTAACCACCTTATAAGGTTTGCCACTGAGATCAAATATTGGATTATAAGATGCTTGGATCCATACTTCACTGCCATCTTTAGCAATACGTAAATACTCACCGGAGTCAAATTCACCACGGCCTAATTTTTGCCAAAACAGTTGGTATTGCTCACTTTTAGCAACCTCAGGCTCAATAAATATACGATGATGCCGTCCGACTATTTCCTCTAACTGATAACCAAATGTCTGCAAAAAGTTGTCATTCGCGGTCAACACGCTGCCATCTAAATCAAACTCAATCACCGCTTGAGATTTACTAATAGCAGCAATTTGCCCCGCAGCTTCAACAGCGACCATCTTTTGCGCCGAAATATCACTGGCAAATTTCACAACTTTTATAACATTTCCATGCTCATCCTTAACGGGGTTATAAGTTGCTTGGATCCACACTTCTTTGCCACTTTTACTGATCCGCTTAAACTCATCAGCAATAAACTCTCCGCCTTTCAAGCTTTGCCAAAAGCTTTTATATTCACTGCTCTGAGCTTCTTTTTTAGATACAAATATTGAATGATGCTGGCCCTGAATTTCTTCTAAGGGGTAACCCATTACATCTAAAAAGTTATTATTCGCCGTAATAATTATGCCGCTAGGCTCAAACTCAATCACCGCAAGTGACTTATTTAATGCCGTAACGATTAAATCATTATTTGATTTTTTAGAATTACTAAACCACCCCATGCCCATCACCTTCTTGTTGATCACCATTTGCTATATTTAGTATTTGGCTAAATATCCATTGTTTTTTGCAGGTCCAATAACGCGACCATCTTCTCACCGACATTCACTAACCCTGCGATAAATTCAGCATTCTCTGAGCCGCTAAAGTTAGGCACCGTCTTCGCATCTTGCTCTACAATACTGTAAACATCAGATACGGCATCGACTACCATTCCCATAATCTTGCTATTTTGCTCAAAAATTACTTTCACTACGATCACCACTGTTAACGGTCCATAGTCAATCGTCGCTAAGCCAAACCGTAATCTAAGATCTAAAATAGGTACTATGGTGCCACGTAGATTAATCACCCCTTTTACATAATCTGGGGCATTCGGGATCTCGGTGATCTCCTCCCAACTACGAATTTCTTGAACAGTTAAAATATCAACACCGTATTCTTCATCAGCCATAATAAAGGTTAAAAACTGCTTAACTCCTTGGCCCTGTTCAAGCATTATTTTGTTATTTAATTCGCTGTGCGCAGAGATCATGAAGCCTCCAAGTTAGCTTGCGATTCAATAATCAATTCTTGGCTACCGGGTTTTCTTAATCCTGATAATTTAATTAAGCCGCTGATATCGACAATCAACGAAACCCGACCATCCCCTAATATAGTGGCACCTGACACGCCATCTACTTTTTGGTAATTAGCTTCTAAACTTTTAATCACTACTTGTTGCTGTGACAATAAATCATCAACTAACAAACCAATTTTTTGATTATCGCTTTCAACTACCACTAACAAGGTTTTATCAAGCGTTTCTATCGCACCTTGATGATTGAAAATACTGTATAAACGCAAGATAGGAATGTATTCATCACGCAGTCTAAGTACGTCTAAGTCTTTACCCACTCGACTGACTTTATTGATATCAATTTGTAATGATTCAACAATAGATATTAATGGAATAATATAGGTGTGCTTTGCAACCCTCACTAACTGACCATCTAAAATAGCCAGCGTAAGTGGCAAGCGAATAGTAAAGGTAGACCCAACACCTGCAGCAGATGACACTTCAACCGAGCCATTGAGTGATTGGATATTACGCCTGACCACATCCATACCTACCCCACGTCCGGATATGTCACTTACCTCATCTGCGGTTGAAAAACCGGGCATAAAAATGAGCTCATTAATTTCATCATCATCCAACTCATCAGCTTCACTTACTAGCCCATTAGCAACCGCTTTTTGTTTAATCTTTACAGTATTAAGGCCTTGTCCGTCATCCATGATCTCTATAACAATATTGCCACCTTGGTGAAATGCATTAAGTGTGACTGTACCGACTGGGTCTTTACCTGCAGCAAGACGCTGTTCAACCGTTTCTAGCCCATGATCCAGCGAATTTCGTACTAAGTGCACCATAGGATCTGATATTTTTTCCATTACAGTTTTATCAAGCTCGGTCTGTTCACCTAACAGTTTTAGTTCAACTTGCTTATTTAGCTTTTGCGAAATATCTCGTACTAAACGCGGAAAACGACTAAATACAAAGCTGATTGGCAGCATTCGGATACGCATTACATTTTCTTGTAAATCACGAGTATTATGAGCCAATTGCGCTAAACCTTCCTGCAAAGAGGCGATCGTCGCTTCGGTGATCTCTTGTTGACCAATTTGGCTCAACATCGCTTGAGTGATAACCAGCTCTCCAACCATATTGATCAATGAGTCAACTTTATCTATGCCTACTCTGATTGAAGTAGATTCTGCAGCTGGAGTGCTTGCTTTGACCGCAGTACCTTTTTTTATTGGCTTAACCGCAGCAACATTGACAACTGCTGGGGCTGAAGTTGAATTAGAGTTTTCCTCAATTACATCAGGTGTTGTAATTTGCGCATCATCATCAGCAAATAAGCCGCCACACAACGCGATGGTAATATCAGCATCATCTTCAACCCACTCAAATATTTCTCGAATCGCACTCTCATCTTTTGCTGTGTTTAAAAAGAATCGCCAAGATAAAAAACAATCGTCGGGACTTAAATCAGCAATGTCAGGGATCTCATTATTGAAAGCTTGAGTCTCTAAATCGCCCAATTCAGCCAACTCACTGATCATATAAAGTGGCTCATTGCCTGTTTTAAATAAATGATGATGTGGTTTAAAATCAATCTGATAGGTGTTTAGCGCAAGTTGAGCGGGGCTAGCAGTGACTTCCAGTTTATTTTGTTCGGCTTGGTTTACTCCTAAAATCTGTTCAAACTTAATTCTCAGTGCAATTGCTTCTTCTAAATTAGGTTCTTGCTCTGCTTGTAAGCCACGAAGTAACTCCCGCAAGCAATCAACAGATTTAAGTAATAGGTTAACATGCTCTGCGGTAAGCTCTCGTTTCCCCTCACGAATTTGATCTAATAGGGTTTCTAGCACATGAGTAAAGTCAGACACAGAGTTAAAACCAAATGTACCACTGCCGCCTTTGATAGAATGCGCAGCACGAAAAATGGTATTGATTGTTTCTAAATCTTCTTCGCCAGGTACTAAGTTTAATAACTCAGCTTCCATCGCATCTAAGCCTTCAAAACTTTCCTCAAAGAAGACTTCAAAAAATTGACTTAAATCTATACTCATACCCCGTCCCCTAGATTAGCGAATTACTTTTTTTAAAACCGCTAATAACTGTTCAGGATTAAAAGGTTTAACTATCCAGCCTGTTGCACCAGCAGCTTTCCCTTCTACTTTTTTGTCCATTCCTGATTCTGTTGTTAGCATTAGCAATGGCGTAAATTTATAGTTTGGTAAGGTGCGTAACTCCCTGATCAAAGTAATACCATCCATCACTGGCATGTTGACATCGGAAATCACAGCATCAAAACCTTGTTGTTTTGCGATGCTAAGTGCTTCACTTCCGTCCTTTGCCTCAGTGACATCAAAACCCGCCTTTTTCAGTGTAAAACTCACCATTTGACGCATTGATGCCGAATCATCCACGGCTAAAATTCTTTTCATATGAACCCCTTAATCTACATTTTCAAGTATCAGATATTCACTTAGGCCTAAGCGACTAATGGCATTTTTTAAAGGCTCACTTTGCCCAACCCAAATAATTTTGTGATGTACGCATAGCAAGTGCTTTTGCAGAGCACACAATAATTGAATAGAGGCAGTATCTACGCGCACAACTTCACTAATGTCTAAACAAACATCATCATTGCGGTGTAATTCTTGTAATAAATCTTGGTGTAAGTTTTCAACTTGGGTGATTGCTAGTTCAGCGGGAAGCTTCATCATATTGTTCGCACTTTCCATGTTTAACCAATTCATAACAAAAGCTTAGACTGAGTTAGTAAAAATGCCATAAATGCGTTGAAAAAAGAGTGAAATTATTTACAGGGGATAAAAGAAAAACAAAAAAGGAGCTAAACGCTCCTCGAAAATAATTAAAATATACTTATTCTATTAATAATGATCCGCAATCTGTTTAAACTCAGTTATTAATAATTTAGCATTAATTAATGGCACACTGCCCTGTTTAAATTCAGGTTTAAATATGGCCCTTACCGCCCCTTGAGGATCAACCATCGCAATTGAAGCACTATGGTCAACGGCATATTCTTGCTCATCACTATTACTAATTGCGTAAATCAAACCTAACTCTCTAACTAGTGGAAATAGATCTTTATGTTCCCCTGAGACCGCTAAAAAATCAGGATTAAAATAATCAATGTAGGCTTTGCGTTTAGCGACTGTATCGCGTTTTGGATCGACCGCTAAAAACCAAATTTGCAATGGGTATTCATCTTTCAACGCTTTATAAACGCCATTGAGTTTAGCTAATGTCAGAGGGCAAATATCTGGGCAACTGGTATAACCTAAAAACACTAAATTCCATTGACCTTGCAATGTTTGCTTAGTTACTGGCTGAGCATTTTGATCTTGTAAAGTAAAATCACTCAAAGGTTTGGCTTGTTCATATACCAAAGCTTCAACGTCAGGCGTAGCGCTGTCACTACAAGCTGTTAACAGCAATAAACTTAACGCCAACCACACTCTCGCCCCACGCTTAACTGCTAAGCTATTCATATAACGAACCATTTATCTATAAATAAGGCGACAAAGAGTATCATTAAATGAATAATTGAAAAACGGAATAAATCCATTGCTGTATCGTCATTCCCCGCTATTTTTAGTTTTACCGCTTTATAGATGAAAATCCCATTAAGTAGTGTCGCAGCAATTAAATAAATGAGCCCCGACATACCAATTAAATAAGGCAATACACATACCAAGGCCAATAAAATAGAGTATGCAACTACACAGGTTTTACAAAAATCAATACCATGAGTGACTGGCAACATGGGGATCTTAGCGCGTTCGTAATCACTTTTGCGAGCAATTGCCAGCGCCCAAAAATGCGGCGGAGTCCAAGTAAATATGATCATCACCAATAACCAAGGAGCCGCTGCCATATGCCCGGTTTCTGATACCCACCCTAACAACGGCGGCATGGCACCGGCCAGCCCTCCTATAACAATATTTTGTGGCGTTGCACGCTTTAAAAAGGAGGTATAAATAAACGCATAACCAACTAACGCAAATAAGGTTAATACAGCGGTTAAAGTATTAGCCCAGATCATCAACATAATGAAACCACTCACCCCAATAACAGTAGCAAAACTTAAAGCATGCAGTTTAGATAACCGCCCCTTCGCCACTGGCCGATGGCGTGTACGTGCCATTTTGCTATCTATTTCGCTATCAACCACATGATTGATCACCGCAGCTGCTGCGGATAACAAGCCAATCCCCAGTAAACTAATAAACTGTACGCCAATACCACGACCAACATCGGGTGCCAGCGCTAAACCAACCCATGCTGTTAATACCAACATCGCGACTACTTTAAATTTACTGATCGCTAAATAATCATTTATTAAGCCGCTAATTTGGCTAGGTGCTAACTTTGTTATTGCTATTAATGGTGTCATAACTGCCCCTATGTACGTGCTTTTAAGTAAAAACATAAACGAACGACTGTTAACAATAGTATGGCAGCCATTAAATTATGTGCCAGCGCAACGCCGAGCGGGAAATGCCAGTGCACAACCGCCAAGCCCAAACAAATTTGACACAGCAACGCGACCAATACGGAGACTGTACAATGCTTTATTTTTCTCGACACAGCACGGCTATAAATGCGCCACATGATCAGCGCTAATACTACACAGGTAACTAACGCCCACATTCGATGTAATAAATGGATCGACATTCTAGCCTGCTGTGAAAGTACACCATATTCATAAGTACTTTGCTCTAATGGCAACTGAAATACACTACTCAATGAAAACGGCTGTCCGTAACTACACAATGGCAAGCCATTGCAGTGCGGCGCCGCATAATTAGCAGCAAGCCAACCGCCTAGCGCTATTTGCAATACCAACACCACTAATGCGACTAGACTAAGTTTAAAGTAACGCCGAGCTGGGGCGTCGCCGCCAAAAATTGGTTTTGCCGTTAGCCGTAAATACAATAATGTAACCAATGATAAAATACTAAATCCACCTAATAAGTGCCCCAATACAATCAGCGGCTGTAAATTCATGGTGACGGTCCACATCCCTAAAGCCGCTTGAAACACCACCAGTATTAGTAATAGTAAGGGTAATTTAATTGGCGTGGTTGGATATTGACGTTTTAATAAAGCCAATATAAATAACGCTAAAATAAGTAAACCTAACGTGCCGGCAAAATAGCGATGGATCATTTCTTTCCACGCTTTAGCGGTTTCGAACATCATATCTGGGTAGGTTTGCTCTACATGGGCTAAATCAGCCTCATGCTTGGGTACCGTCAAAAAGCCATAGCAACCGGGCCAATCCGGACAACCCAATCCGGCATCACTCAAGCGCGTATAAGCCCCTAAGCCAACAACTAAGATCGATAACATAAAAGTGGCTAATACCAAATGTTTATAGTTTTTATACATAATTGGCACTCCTTAAATTAGCTAGAACGCGAATAGTTAAGTAATTTTTTTAAATCTTTTAACAGTCCTTTTTGAGTCAAACGGTTTTGCTGTGGCTCACTATGGTAAGGATACTGCAAGACCACTAAGCCCATATGATCAATTAGATATAAACTAGCTGGTTGCAGTACATCAACCTCAGGTAACTGACGCCATGGCAGCTCTTTTTGCTGTGTCTGGCCAAGGATGGCTACATCGACTTTACCTTGATTTTTACCAAGAGCGATGTAGAGGTTCTCTAGTGCTTGTAACTGCTGTGCACAAGCTTGTTGGCATTGTGCTGGGTGATTTAAAGCAATAGTCCATTGTTTATGCTCCGTTTTTTTCCAATCTTGTAGTTTTATTTCCTGTTTTAAAAATTCCCCTTTATTACTCGATGCACTAGGTATCCACTCAAGCTTTAACGCCAAATACGCCAGTATTAAAGGCACTAAACAACAGCCAATAAATATTAATAACGGATTGTTTTTCATTGTAATTCCTTCTTTTTAAAAGCAAATACAGCAATAACAAGGCAGGCAATCGCAATCAATAACCATTGCACTGCGTAGGCTTGATGTTTTTCGGGGCTCATCACCACAGCTTGGTAATGCGGCGCAGCAATCTCATCCGCGATACCTTGCCGATAACCAATAAAGTCAATCATGTCGCGACCTGTTTGCTGTGAAAACATTGCTAAATCGATAATTTGTACGCGCTTGGGCCATGCTGTATCCGTCTTGTGTTGTGCATCTTGCAAAGTAAAGCCACTGAGCTTTCCTTGCTTTAATTGCACGGTCATTGCCAAAGGAGTCGATGGTAGGTTTATACTAGGGAGTTGCTGGCGAGTAAGTGGTGCTTTAACCCAACCCAAATTCACCAACAGAGTTTGCTTACTTTGCTGTAAACGCAGCAAGGTAAGTACATCGTAGCCAACCTGACCTTGGTAAACTTGATTATCTAACAACCAATATTGCTGCGTATCTAGCACTCCAGAGATACTTATCTGCAAGCCCGTTTTATTCCAATCACTAGGCAGTTGCTGCATTTGCTGCCAGCTCATTACTCCCTGACTTTGCAGGGCTGCTATTTGTGTTAATTGCTCAGTTTTACTTTCAGCTCGCTGTAATTGCCAATACCCTAGGCGTAAACATACCAATACCACAATGGTTACCACGCAAATGGTAATAATTGAGCTAAGCTTTTGTTTACGCCATAAAATTAACTGCATAAAGGTGACCCAGTGATTATTAAAATTATTATCGTACTGTTGCTACTATTTATACTTTTTAACTTGTTCCGTGCCTTATTTATTATGGTATCGGGTAAAACAGATGGACGGCCTATGTCTCACTATTTAGGCCGTCGTGTGCTGTTTTCTGTTATCGTCTTAGTAATTGTTATTGCAGCCCTTAAACTAGGTTTCATCCACAGTAACTCATCACCAATTGATAAAGTTACAGCACATATACAAACACAAATAAACACAACCACACCACATCAACAAAATGCCAATACCAAGCTGCGGCTTGAAACGCAAAATGTTTATCTGGGCTAAAGTGGCCCTTTAAAATACGGATCAGCATGACTAATAATAAAATAGTTCCTAAGGTCACATGCATGCCATGAAAGCCGGTTAGTAAAAAGAAAGTATTGCCATATACGCCAGCATCTAAGGTCAGTCCTAAATCCTGATAAGCATGCATATACTCTACGACTTGCAGCCCTAAAAAACAGACCCCTAATACGATTGTCAGTGCCATAAATACTTTTAATGGCCCACGCTTATTGTTCTCCATGCCTACATGAGCAAAATGTAAGGTAACCGACGAGGTTAGTAATATTAATGTGTTGATCAGCGGCAATCCCTGCCAACCCATAGCCTGTGTCGTACTACCACCGGGTGTAGTAACTAATGGCCAGATTGCTTCAAAAGTAGGCCACAGTACCTCATTGGTCATGGCATTATTTCCGGCGCCGCCAAGCCAAGGCACAGAGATCATCCGGGCATAAAAAAGGGCACCGAAAAAAGCCATAAAAAACATTACTTCAGAGAAAATAAACCAGCTCATACCTTGACGAAACGAGCGATCCATTTGCGCTGAGTATAAGCCTTGATCAGACTCTTCAATGACATTTTTAAACCAGCGAAATAGCATAAACAGCAACACACCAATTCCTGCGTAAAGCACATAATGACCAGCACCACCGCCGCTGCTTGCTTGCATTACGGTAAGACCTGCACCAACAGCAATAAAAAACATCGCAAATGCGCCAACTATTGGCCAGGGACTTTGCGCGGGAACATAATATTTTTCGTAATTTTTATCCATTTTGTTTGCTCCTAATTAGCTATTAGCTTGGCAACCTAATTACTAGCCACTATCTGCCCGCTAATATCAAACACGGTATAAGACAAAGTTAACTCTTCAACATCTTCAGGTAATTGCGTATCAACATAAAAAAGCAGTTTAAATTCCACTTCTTCACCTGCTTTCAAAGGTTGTTGATCGAAACAAAAGCAAGCCATTTTATGCAAATACTTAGCTGCTTTGCCTGGAGACACCGACGGTACCGCTTGCATAACTTTATCTTCATTACTGGTATTTTTTGCTCTAAACAGCACTTCGCGCATAGCTCCGGGCTTTACTACCACACTATACTCATGTGATTGCACCTCAAATGGCGCTCCACTTTGCGCATGAGTTGTGAAGCTTACGTCGATTTCTCGTGCCTCATTAACACTCGTACTTTGCTTTGCTTGCTCTAACGAAGGCTTACCATTAAGGCCTGTTACATCACAAAAAACGTCGTACAACGGCACCAAAGCAAACGCAAAAGCGAACATGCCAAGACATATTAAAACTAAGCGCTTAAGCAGTGGTGCATGACTCATTACTTAATCTCCGGTGGCGTTTCAAAAGTATGATAAGGCGCAGGAGACGCCACCTCCCATTCCAAACCCTCAGCACCATCCCACACTTTGGCGGGCACTTTATCGCCGCCTCGTGCACACTTAAATACTACAACCACAAATAACAATTGTGATAAACCAAAAGCAAAGCCACCAATACTAATAATCGCGTTAAAGTCTGCAAATTGCAGTGCGTAGTCAGGAATCCGGCGCGGCATACCGGCCAAACCAACAAAGTGCATAGGGAAAAACAATACATTCACGCTCACTAACGACAACCAAAAATGCCATTTAGCCAAGGTGATATTGAACATATTTCCCGTCCATTTTGGCAGCCAATAATACGCCCCGGCCATAATTGAAAATATCGCCCCAGTCACTAACACATAATGAAAATGCGCCACCACAAAATAAGTATCATGGTATTGAAAATCAGCAGGAGTAATCGCCAGCATCAACCCAGAGAAACCACCTAAAGTGAATAACACAATAAACGCAATACTAAATAACATAGGCACTTCAAAACTAATCGAACCACGCCACATGGTGGCTACCCAGTTAAATACTTTGACCCCAGTTGGCACCGATATCAGCATAGTGGCATACATAAAAAATAATTCGCCAGCAACAGGCATACCTGTGGTAAACATATGATGCGCCCAAACTATAAAGCTCAGTAAAGCAATCGAAGATGTGGCATATACCATAGAGGCATAACCAAATAATTTTTTACGTGAAAAGGTCGGCACTATAGTCGAGATAATGCCAAAGGCTGGCAGAATCATAATGTACACTTCAGGGTGACCAAAAAACCAAAATATGTGCTGGAACATCACCGGATCACCGCCCCCAGCAGCATCAAAAAAGCTGGTTGCAAAATACTTATCAGTCAATACCATAGTCACAGCACCGGCCAATACCGGCATCACAGCAATCAATAAAAAAGCGGTGATAAGCCATGTCCACACAAACAGCGGCAGCTTCATCCAAGTCATACCTGGCGCACGTAAATTAACGATAGTTACAATCACATTGATTGCGCCCATAATTGAGCTAATACCCATGATGTGAATAGCAAAAACAAATAATGCGGTATTATCGTTACTGTAAGTTGTTGACAGTGGTGCATAAAAAGTCCAGCCAAATGCCGGGCCACCACCTGGCATAAACAGGGATGCCAGTAAAATAATAAAAGCAAAAGGTAAAATCCAAAAGCTCCAATTATTCATCCGTGGTAATGCCATATCTGGTGCGCCAATCATGAGTGGTACCATCCAGTTAGCCAATCCTGTAAAGGCCGGCATAACAGCACCAAATACCATGATCAAGCCATGTACTGTGGTCATTTGATTGAAAAAGTGAGGCTCTACTAACTGTAAGCCAGGTTGAAATAACTCTGCGCGGATCACCATCGCCATGGCGCCACCAATTAAAAACATCGTCAACGAAAAAATTAAATATAAGCTACCGATATCTTTATGGTTAGTAGTATAAAGCCAGCGTTTAAAACCTTTCGCAGGATGATGATGTCCATCATGGTGTGCAGCTTGATCATGTTGTTGCTCTGTTACGCTACTCATTATTTAGCCTCCGAAGTTGCATCAATCGCGGCTTGTATCTGACTCGGTTGAATTACATCCCCAGTGTCATTGCCCCATGCATTACGCTTATAGGTGATCACAGCTGCTAGCTGCTTGATTGATAACTGCTTGTCAAATGCTTGCATAGCGGTACCTGGGCGACCATGAAGCACTACATCAATATGATCTTTAATATCTCCTAATACTACCGGACTGCCTTTGAGCGCCGGGAAAACCCCCGGTAAGCCCATACCTGTTGGTTGGTGACACGCAGCGCAACTGGCCATATAGACTTGCTCGCCGAGTGTCATTAATTCTTCTTTTGGTAATGTTTGATCTAATAATGCAGCATCAGCAATTGCAGCGTTTGCTTTTGCCTGCTTAGCTTCGCTCAGCCAGTTTGCAAATGCTTGCTCAGATTTAGCTTCAACCACCACAGGCATAAAGCCATGATCCTTTCCGCATAGTTCTGCACATTGCCCTCGATAAATGCCCTCTTCATTAATTCTGGTCCAAGTTTCATTGATAAACCCAGGGTTAGCATCTTTTTTCACTGCAAAATCAGGCACCCACCAAGAATGAATAACGTCGTCTGAGGTCATTAAAAATCGTACTTTTTGATTAATTGGCAACACCAAAGGTTTATCAACCTCTAGTAAATAGGTGCTTGATTTATCTGCTTGGTTGGTAATTTGTTCTTGCGGGGTAGCTAAAATAGAGTAAAAAGAAACATCTTCTCCCATATACTCATAATGCCACTTCCATTGAGAACCAGTAATTTTAATGGTGAGATCAGCCTTACTGGCGTCTTCCATCGAAATTAAGGTTTTAGTGGCGGGAACAGCCATGGCAATTAAAATCACAAATGGGATTGCCGTCCAAAGGATTTCAACTTTAGTACTTTCATGAAATTGGGCTGGTTTTGCCCCTTTAGATTTACGGTGGTGGATCAGTGCCCAAAACATCACGGCGAACACGATGACCCCAATCACACAACATATAATAAATATTGTCATGTGCAGCTGATAAACATCATTACTTATATCTGTTACGCCCTTACGCATATTAAACTGGCTATTAGCCAATACTTGCTGCGGTAGAACAAACAATATAAGCCACAAGGTAGAGCTCAATTTACCCATGTGACGGCTCCTTTAAATGCTATTGCAAAACGCAAAGCGAAAAGGCGGCACAGCTTTATTCGCGCCAATTCGTTATTTTTTATTGTTACTGAATATTAACGCAACCCTAAATTATGCTATTGAGCAAAATTGTTAGACTTTTAAAGTAGCTGTTAACACAGTGTATTAACCAATTAGTTAAAAAATGAACAATTAGCAAGTTTTAAGAGCAATTAAATTCTTTTTTGGTGCATAAATAACAGCTAAAAATCAGCGCGTTATTTTGTAATTAGGGATAATATTAGAGGGCTAAAAGTAGCTGGTAAGTAGATTTGATAGGGCTTAGGACGCTATAGCTAAGTATAAAATCTAGCCATTAAAGCGGTAAAAAATTAAATGCACCAAACTTCACCAATTTGGTGCAAAATATAGATCAAAAAATTTACATCCAATCAGCGTTGCGGATCACCCCAACAGCCAACCCTTCAATATTGAAAGATTCATGTTCAAGATCCACTTCAATCGGTGAAAATTCATCATTTTCAGCATGTAAAAAAACTTTTTTACCTGCTTTTTCAAGGCGTTTTACTGTTACATCGTCATCAACACGGGCAACCACCACTTGGCCATTTTCAGCAACTTGAGTGCTGTGTACTGCCAATAAATCGCCATCCATAATACCAATGTCTTTCATACTCATGCCTTGCACACGCAGTAAAAAATCAGCAGCCGGTTTAAACAAGAGTGGATCTATTTTGCAATGACTTTCAACATGCTGCTCTGCCAAAATAGGCTCACCAGCGGCAACTCTGCCTATTAGAGGTAAACCAAGTTGTTCCGGCTCATCCTCTTCAACTAACTGAATACCTCGACTAGCACCGGGCTTCATTTTAATAACGCCCTTTTTCGCTAATGCCTTTAAATGTTCTTCCGCTGCATTAGCACTTTTAAAACCTAACGTTTGCGCAATCTCAGCACGGGTTGGCGGCATACCGGTATCTTTAATAAAAACTTTAATAAGTTCGAGAATTTGAGCTTGGCGATTCGTTAATGGGCGCATACAACTGGTTTTCCATACAGTACATTTAACTGTAAGTATATACAGTTATCTGAAAATCGCAAATATAAATTGGCTTAAAATCGCGCCGTTAATAACAAGCTCATACTATTTAAACCACTTCCAGAATCTAGCGCAGATCCAAGACCAAACTTTAATGCTACATGTTGATTAAACCAATATTGCGTTTGCAGTTCATAGTTGTCTTTTAGATTTTTCTGATTACGAATATTAGCAACGACTCCCACTGACCATGCTTGATTTACATAATAAACCGCCTGCCCCTGCACATAACGATAACGCCCTGCCAATTGCTTTAGCTCTAAATCCCAACCTTGATTGCTAACTATATTTGTCCAACGAACATAAGGAGCATAAGTCCATTCAACCGCGACTCTTTCATTATCTTTGCCAAACCACATATCATGGCGCTCTAAGCGACTGTAATATACATTGAACCCTAGTTGTAACTGCTCATTCATTTGCTTACCAACAGCGGCACTCACTAAATAATCAGTATTTTGCCAATAGCTATTATCTTCACAGAGGCGCTGCGCGCTGGCACTAATAACTAATCCTGCGGGACCATAGATGGCAGCATCGGTATTTAAATAGCTAAAATCATCATTAGCAAACCCACCAATAGCATAATTATTGACTTGATTTAAATACGCTTTTAGCTCGTATGGACCAGTCAACGATTCAAGATCTTGCGCAAAATATCGGTATCGTGCGCCTAAAAAAGATTCATCTAAACCAGCTAAATCGGTAAAACCAATATCGAGTTGATGTTGGGTACTAGCAACAGCCTGCGGCTGAGCAACAAGGCTCATTAATAATATTGCACCACATCCAAATACCTTTACTTTCATCCTTAAGATCCATTAACAGTTAGATAATATAGGTACATTTTATCTATTTTTATGATCTTAACTGTAGGAAAATGTTTAAAAGTGTAGACTGATTTAGTAAATAACTTAGTGAGGCAGGCAGATGAGTATTTGGTATCAACCGATCACCCTAGCACAATGTAAGCAACTTGATGACGGCATAAGTGGTCAAGGCACATTGATGAAAACCATGGGCATTGAAATAAGTGAAATAGGCGATGATTATTTAGTAGCAACGATGCCCGCGATCCCAGCTCATCATAACCCTATGGGTATGGTGCATGGCGGCGCAAATGTTGTACTTGCAGAAACGGTGGCGAGTTATGCTGCAAACTTTGCTGTTGATTTTACAAAGTTTTATTGTGTTGGCCAGGAGATCAATGCCAATCATCTAAAAGCATCACGTAATGGTATATTAACCGCGATAGCAACACCACTACACTTAGGCAAGCGTACATCCGTATGGGAAATAAAAATCACCAATAGTCGTGGAGAACTGTGCTGCGTATCAAGAATGACCGCAGCAATTGTAGAGCGAAAAGGCTAACTTGAAAGTGGATAAATTGTAATTTCAATACCTGCGCCAATAGCAGAAATACGCAATAAAGTATCGGCACTGAGCGCTTGATTAAAGCATTTTGGCGAAGTGCCTGATTCAAAGCCAATATCAAAGGTGCGCTTTGAGCATGATAACCACTGCTTTAATGCATTGCGTGAGCAAGATTCAATTAACTCACATAAGTGGTTAATCGCTTTATCTGGTGAGATAACGTCTTCATTAGACTCAATACGTGCTAGTTGACGGTACTCATCTTTATCGTAATGCAAAACCACAGCACTTTTTTTTAAGTCTGCAACTAACAAACTAATATCTTGCTTTGATTCAAGCTCTAGATCTACATTTAAAAATTGAATTTCCGACATTGTTTCATTTTTACCCTGCGTTAATAACAACGCAAACTTTAACCTAATTTTGCGTATATACCAAATCTAGAGTAGCCAGTTTTATTTTGTTGATGCGACAATTTGCCACATTGGCAAACTCAATATAATTTATAGAATACCGCACTAATAACAAACAGGTAGTCACTATGGATAAACGCATTTTTAAACATGCGCGTAAGTTTCACAAATGGTTAGGTTACTTATTAGCGCTACAAATTTTTGCATGGTTACTCGGTGGTTTAATCATGAGTGCTATACCGCTTGAAAAAGTTCACGGTAAACATTTAGCTGCGCGGCAATTAAATAACCCATTCAAACAAGCTGATTATCTAGCCTCAGTTGATAATATCGTTGCACAAATTACTCAACCAAGACAAATTAGTTATAGTCACTTTTTAACAATCCCTACCATTATTGTGAGCAACAGTAACGGTGAGTACAGCTTTAACGGAGTTACTGGCCGTCCTTTGGTAGCACCGAGTAAAGCGCAAATTATTGCCAATGCCCAAGCTCATCTATTAATTAATGCGCAAGTAATAGACGTGATCAAACTAGCTAAAGGTACTCGCGAAGTTGGCTTTAAAGAAAATATTTGGCAAGTAAATTTTGACGATACGTTTAACACCACACTATATTTATCCGCTGATAGCGGCCAAGTTATTACTGTTCGCAGCACAATTTGGCGAATTTTCGATTTTTTCTGGATGTTACACATAATGGACTATGAGCAACGTGAAGATTTTAATAACCCATTATTAATAAGTTTTGCAGCCAGTAGCGTATTGTTTTGTTTAACTGGCTTTATTTTATTACTACAGAATATCCGTTTTAGAAAACGTACTTCCCGTCGCCCAAGTAGCTAACCTTACCTTAGAGATGAGTTAAAATTCCCACTACATCACACAGTTAAGCGATTTACTTTTTGAATAATCGCTCTAAACTAGCGCTTCCTGTAGTTCACTAAAGTGATTGGATATGCCGCATTTAATTATTGCGCTGGTATTGTGTTGTGTGAGTTTTAACCTTTATGCAGAACAATTCACCAGTTTTTACAGCGCAAAAAAACACCTCATCAAAACCCTTCCTGATAACGCCACCAGCCTCTATTGTGGCTGTAATATTAAACGCCAAGGTAAAAAACTGGTGCCCGACCCAAATGCATGTGGTTATGTGCCTCGCAATGCGGTTACTCGTTCAGGCAAACCAAATGCGCGCGCAACTCGGATTGAGTGGGAACATATTGTGTCTGCATGGGAATTTGGTCACCAGCTACAATGCTGGCAAGATGGCGGCCGAAAAAATTGCATTAAAGTCAGTGCGCAATTTCGGAAAATGGAAGCTGATATAAATAATCTCGCTCCGGCAATTGGTGAAATAAACGCAGACCGATCTAATTACAGCTTTGGCATGATTGCAGGTAATGCAAGCCAATATGGTCGCTGCCAGGTAAAGGTAGATTTTAAACAGCGTGTGGTAGAGCCGCCCTTTTATGCACGAAAACGCATTGCCGATGCTTATTTTTATATGCAAAAAACCTATGGTTTAAAAATTTCCGACAAGCAACAAAAATTATTTACCGCATGGCAAAACCAAGCTTTAGCAGCGAAAAATAGCAATGCTGTACTTTAAGTAGCCAAAACCATAAAAAAGGCGCATTTCGCGCCTTTTCACTTAAAACCTGCATTTAGTTTCGTCATTAAATATCTTGATGTGGGCCAAACACCTCGTAGTGAATACGCTCAGCAGCGACTCCTAATACGAGTAATTGCTGTTTAATTGCAGCCATAAACCCCGTTGGGCCACAGATGTAGAAATCACCTTCTTCAAGCGGTAGCTGCTCAGCAACAGCGCTGACATTCATCAATCCAGTAAACTCAGCTCCCTCGCCACCTTGATTAAACCAAGTGTAGTAATTTAATCGAGTATGCGCCGCGGCTTGCTCCGCCAAAAACTGACTAAATGAATGCTGCAGGATATTTTCACAGGCGTGTAAATAGGTGACCGCTTGATTCGATGTATCACATAATAATGTTTGTAACATTGCCAGCATCGGTGTTTGACCAACGCCCGCAGAAATTAATACCACAGGTTTTTTATTTGCGCGTAAAAAGAAGTCTCCAGCCGGTGGATAAAGCTCCACAACGCTGCCCACATCAAGTGAGTGCAAATAATTAGATACAATCCCCGCTGCTGGCAATAACTCTTTTTTCACGCTAATACGGTAATTTTCACCATTACTTTGCTGAGAAATAGAGTATTGGCGTATCTCACTATACTGTGTATAAGCTGGTTTTACTTTGATACCTAAATACTGCCCTGGTTTATGAGTCATTACCGCTTTACCATCGACTGGCACTAAAGTAAAACTGGTTACTAACTCTGATTCAGGCTGTTTTTTAGCAATAACAAATGCTCTAGTACCCGACCAGCCACCGTGGTTATTTTTACTGTGCTCGTATAGCGCCGCTTCTTCGGTAATACAAATATCAGCAAGTAGTGCGTAAGCCTCACGCCATGCATATTCAACTTCAGCTGTAAATTGCTCAGGGAGCAATTCTTTTAAAGTGCCAATCAGGTGTCCGCCAACTATTGGATAATGCTCAGGTAAAATATGCATGCTGGTATGCTTATGATTAATGCGTGCCAGCGCCTCTTTTAATACGGCTAAATTATCAATATTTTGAGCATACGCAGCCAAGGCATTAAATAATGCAAATTGCTGACGGCCACTACGTTGATTGGCCATATTAAAAATATCCTGCAGCTCAGGGTTATGACTAAACAGCCGGTTATAAAAATGCTCCGTGACAACGGTGCCCGCCTGCGCCAATAAAGGCGCTGTGCTTTTTACTATTTCAATGGTTTTATCAGATAACATACAACTTCCTTTAACCACGACGCCCATCAACACGACGCCGCGTTAAAATAGGAATACAGTGGAATAAGAACAATAAAAATGCCACGATCCACAGTACAGCACTCAGCTGCCATGCGATGTGTGGCCCAATAACAACAGGTAATAACGAACGAATAATTGCTGCAATAAACACTAAAGCAAACGCCACAGCCATAAAGTGAGGAATAGTTAAAGGGCGGCCAGTATGACCATGAGATACCCGCGTCATCATCGCTAAGATCATCATGCCAATCGTACCTATAGTGATCATATGCAGCGCGTCTTTAAACAAAATAACCGAGCTGTAAAAACTCAGCGCAAGCAATACTAAACCAAGCCCAAGAGCTAGATAAGAGAAGTGCAACGACCATAACAGTGGTACTTTGAGCATTTGATTATTCCACCACAACAATGAGCGACTTAAATGCACTACAGCAACAACAGCCAATGCCCAACCAGGATTAACGCTTGCTATAAATAATTGGCTGATAAAATAAAGCGCGACAGCAAACAATGAGCTGTAAAGCAGCACTTTATCTAAACGAGGAGTACGCACTTGCTCCGCTAAACCAAGACCACGAGCAGTAAAAAAAGGTAATACCCGCCCAGCCACCACACCGACAAGTAAGGTCATTACTAGTACTGCGGTATCGGCGACTGCCAATGCAAGTAGCATGTTTTGTTGTATTGCTAAGCATAAATAAATAATATTGAGCACACACAATGCGCTTAGCATCGGTAAAAATTGGTAGTTATTTTTATTGCCAGCTTTAAGGAGCATATTAGCCAGCGCCATAACTGCACCTAACCACCAAAGCAATTGGAACAATAACACCGCATATAAACTAAAGTTTTCAATACCTGCACTGGTAATAAAAAACGCAACACGAGCTGCTAGCCACACTAGGGTTAGCAACATCAATTTACGACCATTAATACTCGCAACCCCGCTCCAAGTTTGTGCTGCGGTTAATAAAAACCCCACAGCTACAGCGCCTGCAAAGCCAAACATCATTTCATGGGCATGCCAAAGTGTTGCTGGCATAGTCAATTGCCATCTGGCATGGCCTGTTAAAATGAGTAACCAATAACTAATCGACAAAACGGCCAATAAGCCAGCTCCTAAAAAGTAGGGCCGAAATGCTAACATCCATAACGGCCATTGACTGACTTGATAAAAACGCACTTTTTTGGGCATTGGTTCGGTTAAATTGATTGCTCGCATCAGCGTATTAGACTCATCTATCTAGGTATTTATAACACGCTATTGCACAAGCCGAGCCAAGATTTAAACTGCTTATTATTCAAGATATTAACTATTTTGCTATTGACAAAAAAGTCTTTATGACTCACCTTTAAATAAGATAAAAACACATTTGAGTCATTTTGACATGGTAGATAAACAAAGCTTACTTAATGTCGCCCTTGTGCTTGCTAAAGTGAGCGACCAAAAGCAGCCTTTTCAGCAGTTAATTCAGTGTATCAAACAAGTAATACCCAGTGACGCTATTGCACTGCTTACCTTACAAGGAGATGTGTTAAAACCACAAGCTATTCATGGACTGACGCCTGACACCCTAGGACGACGCTTTGTAATAAACGAGCATCCACGTTTACATGCCATTTGCAACGCTAAGCAACCATTACAGTTTGCCCATGATTGCCCAATTCCTGATCCGTACGACGGTTTACTATCGAGCAAAACTGGCGATATCCCTGTTCATGCTTGCTTAGGCATCCCCCTACTTGATAGCGAAGATAACTTACTAGGGGTGATCACCCTCGACAGTCTCGATGCAAATGCATTCGACAGTTTTGACCTTGAGCTATTTACTCAACTAGGTACGCTTTGCACCGCGCATTTGCAAACTGTATTAAAACTGCAGCAATATCAAAACCACGCGCAACATAGTAGCGCTTTAGTGCAAGAGCTAAACCGCGAAGCGCTTACCCGCGATGGTGCAGAGATCATCGGCCAAAGCACCGCCATGCAAGCCCTTCGAAGCGATATAAAACTAGTGGCGGCTTCTGAGTTTAGTGTCTTGATCCAAGGTGATACCGGGGTAGGTAAAGAGCTTGTAGCACGCAATATCCATCTTCATTCAAAGCGTAGCGAAATGCCGTTAATTCACTTAAATTGTGCATCATTACCAGAGAATCTCGCCGAAAGTGAATTTTTTGGCCACGCCAAAGGCGCATTTACCGGCGCCCATAATGCACGTCAAGGCAAGTTTCAGCTGGCTGATGGTGGCACCTTATTTTTAGATGAAATTGGTGAACTACCACTTGCCATGCAAAGTAAACTATTGCGCGTCTTACAAAGTGGTGAAATCCAAACGGTTGGCGAAGATGAAGTAAAATACGTCGATGTAAGGGTTATTGCGGCTACAAACAGGCATTTAAAAAACGAAGTCGCTCAAGGGCGTTTTCGAGCCGATTTATATCATCGGTTAAGTGTTTACCCGCTCAACGTTGCGCCACTTAAACAACGCGAAAACGATGTAATTTTACTTGCAGGTTACTTTGTTGAAAGAACAGCCCGTAAGCTAGCTATCAAACAACTCAAACTCAGCGTCGAAACGCAACTACTACTCACTCAATATGACTGGCCGGGAAATGTGCGAGAACTTGAGCATGTGATCAGCCGTGCAGCATTAAAAGCCAAACAAAGCCAGTGGCAGCAAGCAATAATTACTATTGAACCTGCTCATTGTGAACTTAACCTAAGTACAAATAACCCAACGCCTGTCGCATTAACAACTGCCGATAACAATAACATAAATAAACAAAATTTCTCGCTCAAACAAGCAACGGATACATTTACTCAGCATTTAATCAGCCAACAGCTAGAACAACATAATTACAACTGGGCCAGTGCAGCACGAACATTAAAAGTTGATCGCGCTAACTTAGTGCGATTAGCCAAACGTCTTGGTATTACAGTAAAAAAATCTATTTAATGTGTATTTTATTCACCCAAACTTGGCTATAGTACCAACTGGTGTAAAACCACAATAAACATCTAAACAGGAGATATTTGATGATTGTATTAAACCCCCTTGCTGGGCAAGTAAGTGCTTAATTTTATTTTTTAATATTAAGTTTTGCCCGGCCATTAGCCGGGGCGCTGTTGATAGCTAAAATTTAACAGCAAACCCCTTTGTTATTTTTACTCTTTGCAGTAATGGGGTTATATGAATACTAATTTAAGTTTAAGCCAACTGGGTTGGCGCGCATTTTTCCAACAACAACTTACGCTCAATGATTTAGAGCACACACTGATTGCACGGATCATTACCTACCATCGCGACCACTTTGTTGTACAGAGTGAGCAGGGTTGCCACAAGGTATTGGTAAATTCAGATCATCCCCCCTTAACTGTGGGTGACTGGATATTACTTACGCAACACAACGAACACTGGCTGTTTACCCGATTGCTTGAGCGCTTAACATTGCTCAGTCGCAAAAGTGCGGGAAGTAAATTAAGTGAACAGCTTATTGGCGCTAATATTGATACTTTGTTTATTGTCAGCTCGCATAATCAAGATTTCAATCTAAGCCGCTTTGAACGCTACTTAGCGTTAGCGTATCAAAGTGAGTGTTTACCCGTTGTTGTACTGACCAAACGCGATCAATGTGCAGAACCAGAGCAACATATAGCACAACTAACAGCGCTTGATAATCACTTAACCGTGCTGTCTGTTAATGCATTAGAGCGTGGCAGTGTTGAGCAATTAATGCCATGGTGCGGCAAAGGTCAAACATTAGCTTTTGTTGGGTCTTCGGGTGTAGGTAAATCCAGCTTAGTTAATAGCTTATGTGAACAGCAGCTAAGTGACACTGGTGCAATTCGTGAGGACGACAGCAAAGGTCGCCACACCACGACTCATCGAGCATTGCATGTTCTTAACGTAGGAGCGCTGTTACTCGATACTCCCGGCATACGAGAGCTGCAACTAAGTGACTGTCAACAAGGTGTAGAGCTTACTTTTAACGATATAAGTGAACTGGCGCAGCAGTGTCGATTTGCCGATTGTAGTCATCAGCTAGAACCCGGTTGTCAGGTGCTAGCTGCGTTACAAAAAGGCTTATTAACGCAGCGGCGTATCACTAATTATCAAAAACTGTTAAAAGAGCAGCAACGCAATACTCAGAGCCTTGCGCAATTACGTAGCCAAGATAGAAGCTTAGGTCGGTTTTATCGTAACGTACAAGCAGACATGCGTAATTTAAAAGGACGTTAATTAATTTTTCTCAGTCGTTAAACAAAACGTGGCTAAATACTGTTTAGCCACGTTTTTGCTGATAGAAAGATTAACGCAGCTAAATTACGCGAGCTTATGCTCCTTAAAATACGCTTTTAAAAGCTGACTGAACGCCTGTACCTTAGCTGTTCGGTGCACTAAGTGATGGGTTACTAGCCATAAATCCGTTGGCCAACTCAGTTCATCCGCTAGTATTGGTACTAAATCAGCATACTGCGCCGCCACGTCATGCTGCATCCCGCCAATTCCCAAGCCTTTAACAATCGCACGGGTTGCCTCTGAGGTTTCAGACACGCGTAATTTCACTTGTGAAGTTGGTATATTTTCATCAACCCAAACAAAATAAGGCACTTTGCCATTATAGCCGGCCACCCCCGAAACAAAATTATGCAACGGCAATTGCTTAATACTTTTTGGCACGCCATGCTTATCAATATAACGCTTTGATGCATAAAATCCTGACGACAAATGCGCCAAATGCTGGGCGATATAATCACCTTCATCAGGACGGGGACCTGCGCGAACCGCTATATGTGCTTGGCCGTGGTCAAGACGTAACCGGTTTTGATCTAATATAACTTCCAGCTGCACCTGTGGATGTAAACTTTGAAATTGTTCACACACATCACTCAGTACATCAATAAAACCACTGACCGTTGTAAGCAATAAACTACCACGCAAAGTACTATCTGCGGCAATAATATCATTGTGTAAGCGTTCAAGTTCACTATTAATAGACTGCGCTGCTGTAAAGAGTTTAGCGCCAATCTCAGTTACTTTATAACCCCGGGCATGACGATGAAATAAACGTGCATTTAAACTTTGCTCAAGGTTATTAATGCGCCTAAGTACCGTACTGTGATGAACGTTGAGCTTTTCAGCCGCCGCTGTTAACGTTCCTAACCGCGCAACTTCATAGGCTACTTTTACATCTTGCCAGTCATCAAATTGAATCGCCATACCTGCCCTTAACCTTAAGTGTGCGTATATGCACATAAGTTTTGCGTTTATTTGGCTTTTCTGCAAGTAAATATTTGCTAAAGTAGTTAACAGGCAAACCCAACTACGTTATTGAAGGCGACCACCATGACAGCACCAAAAATTATTGCCTTAGCAGGCAGCTTACGTAAAGACAGCTTTAACCAAAAATTGATCAATGAAGCAGCCCGCTTTGCATTAGAAAGCGGTGCAGAAGTTGAAGTAATTAAACTGGCAGATCTAAACTTACCCATGTTTGACGAAGACGTTGAAGCGCAAGGCACACCAGTAGGCGCTCAGTTATTAAAAGACAAACTACGCGCTGCAGATGGCATCTTACTTGCCAGCCCTGAATATAACGGTTCAATTACCGCGGTACTAAAAAATGCCATTGATTGGGCATCACGTACTGAGCAAGGCGCAGTTCCAGCATTTCGTAACAAGGTAACGGCTTTATACGCCTCATCACCGGGAGGCTTAGGTGGCTTGCGTGGTCTAAATCACGTTCGCGATATTTTATCGGGTATCGGCAGCTTGGTATTGGCAGATCAACTTGCCGTACCTGCAATTCACACTTTGCTTGATGAAAATGGCCGCATTAGTGACCCTGTGACAGCAGAACGAATTGCAGGCCTTGCTCAGCAGCTCGTCAGCGTTGCCAGCAAATTAAATAAATAAACCGCTTAAGAAAGCTTTGTCGCTGCTAACTTGGCAGCGATAAAATCCTCATGCGCGACATACAACAAGTTAGAAACACGGCGAATTACATACTCTTCTTGCGGATCTAACTCACCATCGGCATACGCTAAGCGCCATAGCAGCTCTATAATTTCAATGCGTTGCTCTGCGCTGCATTGATCATTAATTTGTTTAGAAAACTGAAAGTAATCAATCGCGTCATCCAAACTTTTTCCTGCGCTTTGCATTAGCTCACTAACGTCTTCATCACTCAAATTAAAATACTTTTTTAAAGTCAGAGATAACGTTTTCAATTCATCGTCTTGCTGCTCGCGATCAGCACGCATTACTTCAATCAATAATGCCGCTACAGCCGTTTTCAAATCATGCTCTTGCAGCTGAGCTGGTTGCTCATCAAAAGCTGAAAATAGTTGTTTTATTTGTTTGAACATCACATTTTCCCTTTTTGGGTGTTAGACTTACAGCATAACTCGTTGCATCACTGTAATTAAATAGTGCGCTCAATACAATAATGGAGTTAAAGGTTTATGAAAGGAAAAACAGCAAATAGGCTAGTAATTATCAGTGCACTGGCACTATTAATAGGCAGTAATGCGGTATTAGCAGATAAAGGTGAAACCGAAAAACTCTATGACTTCGATGAAAAAGTCCATTATTACCAAACAAAATTAGACGCAAATAACTATCATCTAGAAATTCAATCTGACGACTATCAGCACTTTAAAAATCAAAGTGTATTTTTATTGCGCCATGCTGACCGTTTATGCCGTGGTAATCCGTTTATGCTAAAAGTGACTGATGGTGTACAAGAGTATGATCGTTTCCCAACCAAACCCCGCGCCTATCAGCCACCTTTAACGGTATTACTACAATGTGAGACAAAGCCCAGCAAAGACTAATCTTTAGTCTTTATAACCCCAAGGCGCTGGCGGTGGTGTAACTGGTTTTATTAAATCAAAATCAACGCGAAACTCGCGGCCTTGGCGAATTAAACGATAAGTAAACTTTTCAGGGTAAATATACATCTGCCATGTATTACCGATAGATTGTGGAATACCTTGGCTAACAAACAATTCTTTTGAATACTGATCCGCAGGGAACGACTGCACGTTAGCAAACCCAGCATCAACCGTATGACCACCGTACATAGTCGATACATCATCAGTCCCATCTTGATGGCGATGATCGTGTTTTAAACTCAAACCACTACCGGTTTTGGTAATGATCCACGTACGTGATGCATCATCACCTACATGAAACGGAATTTGTAACTCACTATCAGTACATTTACGAACATGCATGACTAGTTTTTTGCCTGCAAACGAGCTAGGACCAGTGGCATTATCAACCGTTACTTTACCCTCAAAAGCTTTACCACAATAGGCGGCAATATTATCAAAAAAATCATCATGTGTTGGGATAGATACTAAAGGCGCAGGGCGAGCAAACGCCGCCGTAGATGCCAGCAATAAAGTTGCCGCAGTTAATAATTTCATAGCATGTTCCTAAAAGTATAAAGTTGCAGCTTAGCCTGTTAATAAATACAAAGGAAGTAATCGCGGTGAATGGTGGTCCAGCGGTGAGTAAGCTAAAAAAGTTTGCAAGCCAACCATAAAATAGCTTAAACGGCTTTTTCAGCTCGGCTTTTCATCAACTTTAATAGTGAATTATGAAAGTCTTGAAAAATAACCTCACCCCATAATCGAGAGTAAATAGTAAAGTTGGTATTATCTTCAACAGTGGTTTTTAACGTTAAAACGGTTTGTCCATTAGCGGTTTCTGCTAAATAATAGCCTCCATAAAGAGGAGAAAAATATTCTCCACCTAGCTTTACATGTTTATCTAGTGCGTTGTCTGGAATCAAATCAGGGTCGATATCAAACTGGTAGAGCATTTGTTTATTTGGCTGCCAATCTGTTATAACTTCTTTAAATACAACGCCATTTTGCCATTTACTAGTTCTCACTGCACCTACACCTTGTGCATCCATATCCGCCTGCAAAGGGCGAGGAATACCAATCAATTGCGAAAATGACATTGGGAACTCCCCCTCTGCAATGTAACTTACATTCGCCAATTGCCGCCAAACAACATCTATTGGTGCATTGATAACAACTGAATTTTTAACTTCGTATGTTTGCGATAGCTTTAAAAAATTCACCTCTAGCGGTGATAAAATCAAAGGTATTAATGCCACTGACATGACGACTTTTTTACTTTCTTTTTCTAATTTACGATGTACAAATCCAGCTAAGACTCCTCCTATACTTGCAAATAACATAAATGCAGGTAGCGCCATAGCGACACAGATACTCCCCTCTAAAAGAGTGACTATACTGACCAGTAAAAATACAAAAATAGGCTGCCAAGCCTTAACTGCCATTTGCTTATAAGACATTGATTTATTGAGTTTGCATTCAAAATAAATACGAATATAGCCAATCGCAATGGGGACTAAAAACATAAAAGAAATAGTGACTAAACTGCCGAAGTTAAACGCATCACTAAACTCTAGAAATACCCGTATAGATATGCCGTAAAGCACACCTAAAATAATGCCTATATATTTTGGAGAAAGCGTTCGCATAAATAGTTCTTTCAATGTTTAATTGCCAATAATGTTCCGAAGTTAACAACTATTTCTAACCGCAGCAATAAAAAACGCGGCCTGAGCCGCGTTTCATTGTTTAATAACTTTTAAACCTTTACTGCCAAGGGCGCTCAGCGTTAAGCTTTGCCTCAAAGGCGTCAATTTGTGGGTTGAGGGTTTCGGTGACGCCGATAAAATCTAAGCCACTTAATAAACGCTCTTTTACGTCTTTGCGAATATCAAAGCAAATTGGTGCAAACTTGTTACTGATAAGTACCTGATTTTCAAGATCGATGTCGATATGAATATCGTCGTGTTGCTCGCTCAGTACAAACAAGTCTTCCAATGTTTGCGCTGGTAGTGCAATAGCTAGCATCTGGTTATTGCCACAGTTATTAAAGAAAATATCAGCAAAGCTTTCCGCTAAAATCACTTCAAAACCATATTGCTTAAGCGCCCATGGTGCATGTTCACGTGATGAGCCGCAGCCAAAGTTATCGCGAGTTAGTAATATTTGCGCGCCTTGGTAACATGGCCGATTTAAAATAAACTCAGGGTTTGGCTCGTCGTTATCTAAATAGCGCCAATCATAAAACAATGCCGCATCAAAACCATCACGGCTGGTTGAGGTTAAAAACTGCTTTGGAATGATTTGGTCGGTATCGACGTTGTTTTTATCAAGTGGGGCCATTAAGCCACTAAAAAAAATGCTCATTAGGCTTCTCCTCTAATATCAACAAAGCGACCATGAATAGCTGCCGCAGCGGCCATTGCAGGGCTTACTAAGTGTGTACGACCACCACGGCCTTGGCGACCTTCAAAGTTACGGTTTGAGGTGGATGCACAGCGCTTGCCTGCACCTAAGCGGTCATCGTTCATGGCTAAGCACATTGAGCAACCCGGTTCACGCCACTCAAAACCAGCAGCTTTGAAAATATCAGCTAGGCCTTCATCTTCAGCCTGTTTTTTCACCAAGCCAGAGCCAGGTACAATTAACGCCTCAACACCAGCAGCCACTTTTTTACCTTCAACAATCTGTGCGGCGGCGCGTAAATCTTCAATTCGGCTATTGGTACATGAACCAATAAATACCGTATCTACGCTCGCTGACGATAACTTATCACCGGCTGTTAAACCCATGTATTTAAGCGCGCTGCGAATCGCATCAGCTTTAATTAAATCAGGCTCTTGATCTGGATCTGGAATGCATTCATCAACACCAATAACTTGCTCAGGGCTAGTGCCCCAAGTAATTTGCGGCTGAATGCTACTCGCTTCTAGTTCAACTTCTAAATCAAACTGCGCACCTTCGTCAGTTTTTAAGGTTTCCCAGTAGGCAACTGCAGCTTCAAAATCATCGCCTTGTGGAGCAAATGGGCGGCCTTTTAAGTAATCATAAGTGATTTGGTCTGAAGCGATTAAACCCGCTTTAGCGCCCATTTCAATACTCATGTTACACAATGTCATACGCGCTTCCATTGACAGTGCTGCAATACCTTCACCACAAAACTCTGCCACATAACCTGTACCACCAGCGGTACCTAGCTTACCAATCACCGCCATGATCAAATCTTTGGCTGTAACCGTTGGACGTAGTACACCATTAATTTGAATTTTTAATGACTTGGCTTTTTTCTGTTGTAGTGTTTGCGTCGCGAGTACGTGCTCAACCTCAGACGTACCAATACCATGGGCCAGGGCACCAAATGCACCGTGAGTAGAGGTATGGCTATCACCACAAACAATGGTAGTGCCAGGTAAAGTAATACCTTGCTCAGGCCCCATTACATGCACTATGCCTTGGTTAATTGAGTTTAAATCGTAAAGTACAATACCAAACTCTTTGCAGTTGGCATCAAGCGCCATCAATTGGTTTTTTGATACTTCACTGGCGGCATCTAATGAGCGGCTTTTGGTCGATACATTATGATCCATCGTTGCGATGGTTTTTTCAGGACAACGCACTTTACGGTTTTTCTCTCGCAGGCCAGCAAAAGCTTGCGGCGATGTCACTTCATGTACTAAATGACGGTCAATATAAAGTAAATCGGTTTGCTCATTAATACTAGCAACTACATGTGCTTGCCAGATTTTATCGTATAACGTTTGGGCCACTTGCTGATCCCCTAATTTGTTTGACTCGCCGCGTGACGGTGCAGCGAGTGAATAATTGTTTAAATACGTGCTGTTTTATATACGAGCGACAATTGCTGCGGCAACGTCTTGCGTTGTATAACCTGCATTTGGGTAAATATCCGGTGTACCTACGCCTGCTTCGACCGCTTCGGCTACTGCTTTTTCAATGCTGCGCGCCGCTTCATCTTGGCCTAGTGAATAACGTAACATTAACGCGGCACTTAAAATTTGTGCGATTGGGTTTGCAACCCCTTTGCCAGCAATATCAGGTGCCGAACCACCAGCAGGTTCATACATACCAAAGCCTGACTGATTTAAACTTGCCGATGGCAATAAGCCCATAGATCCGGTGATCATCGCGCATTCATCTGACAATATGTCACCAAATAAGTTATCACACAGTAACACATCAAACTGGCTAGGTTGTTTAACCAGTTGCATTGCCGCGTTATCAACGTAAATATAATCAAGGCTTACTTCTGGGAAGTCTTTGCTTACTTCGGTTACTACTTCGCGCCATAATACACTTGATGCTAATACGTTGGCTTTATCAACCGACGTTACATGGTTATTACGTAATTTTGCTGCTTCAAAGGCAAAACGTGCAATGCGTTCAATTTCTTTGCGTGAATAAGTTTGCGTATCAAACGCCACTTCTTCAGCCCCTTCGCCACTGCGGCCTTTTTCGCCAAAGTAAATACCGCCGGTTAATTCACGCACGCATAAGATATCAAAGCCTTTTTCGCTTATATCTGCACGTAATGGCGATGCAGCGCTCAGTGCTGGTAATAGTTGCGCTGGGCGTAAGTTACAAAACAAACCAAAGTGTTTACGTAGTGGCAAAAGTGATGCGCGCTCTGGTTGCTCATTGGCAGGAAGATGCTCCCACTTTGGACCGCCCACTGAACCAAACAAAATTGCATCGGCACTTTCACACGCTGCAAGGGTTTGCTCGGGTAACGCTTTACCAAATTGATCAATCGCAGCGCCGCCAATGGCATGATGATGACGAGTTAAAGTAAAACCAAATTTACTGCTCACAGCATCCAATACTTGCTCTGCTGCTGCCATTACTTCTGGGCCGATACCGTCGCCTGCTAATACTGCAACGCTATAATTTGATTGACTCATCCTGCTTTCCTTTGTTGTTTTAAATCAGACACTTTTTGTGCACGATAAATTAAGTTATAAACGCGGATCATGGCGCGTACTGACGCCTCAACCACATCCGCTGCAATGCCCGCGCCGTGATAAGGGCGGCCATCGTATTTAGCTATTATATTTACTTCACCTAATGAGCTGGCACCTTCACCGGTAGCTTCTAGATTAAATTCAATCATTTCAACAGCCATACCCGTTAAACGTTCAATCGCTAAGAATGATGCCTCTACAGGGCCATTACCAGTGGCGGCTTCTTGTTTAGACTCACCATTAATCGCCATACCAATAGTAGAGCTTGCCACTGATTGCGAGTTAGACGTTGAGTTAACAAACTCTAATTGGTACTTGTCGTCTTTATCACTGATTTGGTTAAAATAAATCATCGCTTCTAGATCGTAGTCGTACACTGTACCTTTTTGATCGGCAAGGGTTAAGAAGCTTTCATATAGGCTATCCATATCGTAATCAGACTGTTGATAGCCTAATTCTTCAAGGCGGTGCTCAATAACATGACGACCCGAACGTGAGGTCATATTTAATTGGTTATTTGGTACGCCGACGCTTTCTGGTGACATAATTTCATAGGTATTTTGCGCTTTTAGTACACCGTCTTGATGAATACCTGAACTGTGGGCAAAAGCATTCTCGCCAACAATCGCTTTGTTAGGTTGCACTGGCATATTACAAATTTTCGCCACTTGGCGTGATGCGCGATAAATCTCTTCACTGCGAATATCGGTATACACTTTTAAGTGGTCTTGGCGCATCTTCATGATCATCGCCACTTCTTCAAGTGAACAGTTACCCGCACGCTCACCAATACCATTAATAGTACATTCGATTTGCCGTGCACCGGCTTGCACCGCTGCAACAGAATTGGCAACAGCCAAACCTAAATCATTATGACAATGTACACTTAACCGCGCTTTATCAATATTTGGCACGTTATTCATTAAATGGCGGATCATCGCCGCGTATTCGTCTGGCGTAACAAAACCAACTGTATCTGGTAAGTTGATGGTTGATGCACCAGCATTAATCGCCTGCTCAACAATTTTGCATAAATCCCAATGCGGTGTACGGCCTGCGTCTTCGCATGAAAATTCCACATCATCAGTATAATTACGGGCAAGCTTAATTGATTTAACCGCCATGGCTGTCGCATCATCTAAGCTCATACGTAGCTTGTGTTCTAAATGCAAAGGGCTGGTAGCAATAAAAGTATGAATTCGACTTTGTTGTGCTGTGCGAAGTGCTTCGCCACAGGCTTCAATATCTTTAGCAACAGCGCGTGCTAAACCACAAATAATAGGGCCTTTCACTTCTGTAGCTATACGTTGCACTGAACGAAAATCGGCAGGGCTCGAAACCGGAAAACCTACTTCCATCACATCCACATTTAGGCGGCTAATAGTATGCGCCAGCTGGATTTTATCTTCTTCAGTCAGGCTCGCTTTAAGCGCTTGCTCACCATCACGTAAAGTGGTGTCGAAAATCCATACTTTATCTTGTTCTTGCATAATCTACCCTTAATTCTCTGCTGCCCTGGATGCGAGATAAAAAAAACCCCGCGATATGCGGGGTTTTTTGTGTTTACTTAATGCAAATACACTAATCCCCGCTCACGTGCGCTTGCAGTAATAAGAGGTTCAGTTTTAATGTAATTAAATGAGTGTTTTGCATCGTCTTTACTAAATGTGTGTGTTCAGTGAGCCCCATTTTTAACACTTCAAAACTGCGCATGCAAGCATAATCTCACCTTTAAATGGAATGAAAAACCACAATAAAAGAAAATAAATTTCGTATAAAACCAACTTTAAGGTTATATAATTCAAACCAAACCTAAAGCAACCATAATATACTTTACTTTATGGCCGATCCTGCTTAGATAAGTTTTCTATTTTAATGTCAACCTACTCGCCGATAATACAATCCCGATATGCTCAATTAACAACGCCAACTTACTTATTGCATCAATTGCAGCTTTACTCACAGATACTTGAAGTGTCATGTTAGAAATAAAAGGCTAGCCGACATAAAGCAGCCTCTCTAATTGTCACTCATTCAATAAGTGTTATTTATATACATAAAGAGAATATTCTTTTAAAAGCTCTAAACTCGCTTTTTCTACTTTTAAGTTATTTACTTTTTTATGCGAGCCATACCATTGGATGGAGCCTTGGAATTCATCATCAAATGGTAACACTATAAAAGAAGATGTTTCTGAACCAATCGGTGAATTTGGCTCATACCAAATAAGATTACTATCTTGAGAGTAAATCCTCCCAGACTTGCCAGTAATGAGGTAATGGTAATACTTCCAATCCGGGCAACCTCCAAAAACAAATGCATCCATTCCTGTAGACATACTCAGCGTATTATTCATTTGTTCATTGAGCGTTATCCCCTGAGGACCATTCCTTGGCCCACCCATTAAACGAAAAGAACAACTTAAATCGAGGTTGTGAGCATTTATAAAATTTGTCCAATAATCCATATATTTAGACCAAGAAGCCTGCCTTTTTTTCTGCCTTTCTAAAAACTCTTGCTCGCGCTTATTTTGTATCTTTAATTGCAAGGCATTATTGACAACTTCACCATTAATATAGCTCTGCGCGCCTTTAGATTTTAAAAGATCGATGACTTTTGAATTATCATTTGTAATAGCAATGCCTAATGCTGTACTGCGGTCCATGTTTTTATAATTTAAATCAGCACCATACTTTATAAATATCTCAGTATGTTTTGCGTTCCCGCTATTATTGATAGAGTACATCAAGGGTGTGTCGCCAAATACATTCTGATGATTAATATCAACGCCTAGTCTTACTAACTTATCAATATATAACGCCAATGTTCTGTAATTCAAAGAACTAGACATTATATGAAAAGCATTTTCACCCACTTCATTTTCATATGAGTAGTTACAACCATTACTAGCCATGTAGTTCATTAAAGTAAGGTCAGTGGTATCTTTTAAAAGAGTTTCCATACAGACAGGCAAGCTGTCACGACTCTCTTTGCAATTAGGGTCAACCCCACCTTCAAGCGCATATTTAATCAAAGAAAAATAACTATGTTCAATGCCTTGGCTAAGCGTTCTGCAGCTTTTAGCTATTTTTTCATCATCCATAAAATCTTGTAATCGAGGAGTAACTTTTTTACCACCTCGAATAATCTCTACATCTAAAACTCGCTCATAATAACCACTGTTGTTTTTTTTATAATACAAATAGCTCGCCCAAGCGATAAGGCTCAGTAATACAAAACTTAAAAATATTTTTTTCATCTGTTATTCCTTAACGTAATTTATTAGAAGTTCCTTTTTTTTACACAACCGAATAGTGTATTATATTTACCGAAAATACGATATTACTTTTGCATTTTCAATAGTCATGTAAGACACGGAAACATTTTATAAAGGATTATTTATGCCAAAGCATACTGCTTTTAAGATCATTACATACCTCATTTTTGTCACTTTGCTTGGTTGTGAAAAGACTGACCCTGACCCTGACACACAAAAAAACGAATCTAAAGCAACCCAACCCATAGCTTTAAAAGAAGATATCACCGACGCTGCGCAATTTGATCAAGAGCGTATCCAGTTTTTGTGGCAGGGACCTCAGCAAGAAAAAAGAACGATATGGAGCATCAAAATAGATGGAACAGATCTTCGCCAGGTGCTTGATGAGAAAGAACTTTCATTCAACACCCCTCCTGGCGGTAATGGTGGGCACATAACATACCTTTCTCGCTCACCAAATAACCGCTATTTAGCGCTAATTATGTACCAAGAAGTCATTGTTTATGATCTGTTAACTCGAGATCACCTTATCATCGGTGAAGCAGTAAGAGGCCAACCACAACTGATAATTTGGAAAGATAATACCTTCAATGTTTACATGTCTAAATTTGGCGACCACTCGCGAAACTTATATGTCGACTTGAACAACCTAACAGTAACAGAGAAAAAAGAAAATAGTGATACGGTCTATTTAAAAGATGGTTCAACTCTCTCTTTTCACAAGTTTCATATGAGTAAATACAAGGACGATAAAAGGCTCTTTAAAATTGATCTAGATGGGTATGATAAACTTAACAAACCATATCTAAATGGATACGATAAACTTAATGAACTATATCTTAATAATGAACAAACACATGGGCTACTGCACACTAAAGAAAGGTCTTTTTACTTTAATATAACAACTGGAAAAATACTCAGCACCTTCGATAATAACTTTTTTACACCGTGGCATATTAACCATGCTAATAGCCAACTAATAGGCACTGACAAAGAGCATAAACAGTTAACCTTTTATAATATAACGACAAAAACAACAACAAACATTTTAACCTCCGCCACCAAATTAAGAATAATAAGCCCACTTAAAGCAAGTGCCTACAATCAAGAAAAGCCCTCCCTTTTACCTAAACTCTCAAACTTACCAAAAGGGTACATTTACGGAGACCGCAAAGTCGATGAAAATTATTATTTTGGAGAAAAAGTTGATGGAAAAGCAGAAGGTTATGGGGAAATGTATCAACGTTACACTCACCTTTGGCAATATCAAGAAAAAAACAATACTCTGATACCGCTTCACTATAAAGGAAATTGGAAAGCGGGTGTATTTGAGGGTAATGGCGAGGTTATTTATACAAACGGTAGTCGCTATAAAGGAGAGTTTTCTTCTTACCTTCATCACGGTCAAGGACGTTTTACTGATAAAGACGGAAACGGCTTTGATGGAAGCTGGAACAAAGGACAAAAACATGGCCGTGGCCTCTGCCTTACCTACCGTAAACCAACTCCATGTGAATACTACTACAATGCAATAGTTACTTATGAGGGAGAGCTAGACGACAACGGCATACGTAACGGTACGGGTACTTTTAGTTGGGTACCTTACATTAAAAAAAACATCTATAAAGGTAACTTCAAAAATGATTTATTTCACGGTCAAGGCGTGCTAACCAAGACCTATTATAGTAACGACGTTTATAAAGGGCAATGGCAATTGGGCCTGCGCCACGGTCAAGGCACACAAACCAATGGCGAAACTCATTATGAAGGACAATGGAAAGCCGATAAGCGCCATGGTAAAGGTACACAAACTAAAGGCAACATTCGCTACGAAGGCATGTGGCGAGTCGATTATTATAATGGTCAAGGAACATTAAATGAAAATGGTAATATCTACAGTGGACTATTCAGTGCTGGCTGGCTATTTGGTCAAGGCACATATAAAAACAAAAATGGAGACAGCTATAACGGAGAATTTGAATACTCCCGTTACAATGGATATGGAGTAATGAACTACGCAAATGGTGATCAATACAGTGGCCAATGGCTATCCCACATGAGGTGGGGTAAAGGCAAGTTAACCTTAGCAAATGGTGACTTTTATGATGGCGATTGGGACAACGATGCAAAGCATGGCGAAGGAGTCTGTCAAGAGAATTCAGAGGAATACCCATGCCAATACTTTCGTGGTTATAAATTACATAATATACGTGATGGTTATACAAAATCTAGAGTTATCATAGACGATGGCTACGGTGAGGTGTTGGGCGACTATATTGGGGAGCTTGAAAACAATATCCCCCATGGACAAGGGTCATTTATAAATAAATATCAACGTTTTTATATTGGTCACTTTGACCACGGTCTATTCAATGGTCAGGGGATATTACTAACTTCACATCATGGCATTATCTATGATGGTATGTGGATCAAAGGCAAACCTAATGGCTACGGAAAAACGAATATATTTGAAGGGCACTGGAAAGATGGCGTGGCTCATGGAGTAGGTAAGTTACATATAGGTATTAACAGCACGAGGCGTATTATTAAAGGTAACTGGCAAGATGGAGAAATCAGTGAGGGAACTATTATATACCAAGATGTTGATTATATAGAAGATAAAGCTATTTACACTAATAACTGTGTTTATACTGGGAGGTTATCGTTATCTATTAATACAAAAATTACCTATTCAACAAGTGACATGACTTTTGTTAAGGTCACCCCACAAGGGAAATGTGTACGTGTAGAACAAGAAAAAGAACACAACACTAATGCTTTGAGTAAAAACCATTTACAAAAGGATAGCAAATGAAACGTATTATAGTATCGATATTAGTCATTTGTTTTAGCTTAGGCGAGTGCGAACATGAAGCTCGAGCTCAAGTCCCACCTAAAATGGAAGCACAGCAAATCAAACAACCATTACTTGACTTGTTTGCCAAGCCAAAGTTGACAACTGAAAAAGCTAAACTAGAGGAAGCGCTTATTCTAAAAGCAATAGCAGATGACCCTTCGGCCCAAATCGCATTAGCAAATATGTATGAAAATGATAACCAACAAAAACGCGCCTTATTTTGGTATCAGCAAGCAGTTGAACATGGCGGTATAGATGAAGAAAATGCCATTCTTAAATTTTCTCAACAAAAACTAGCACAAAGTAACGACCCTAAAGATATATTTATGTGGACAAAGTATGCAGCTGAACACGGCGATATTAGCGCACAAGAAAAAACAATGGAATACTATCGTAGGGGTCAAAAAGTTAAAAAAAACCTTATTGAAGCCGAAAAATGGCTAAGAAAACTAATTAGCCACGAAGCCAAAAAACCTACATTTAAACTGGTAGAGCTACAGTTAGATACAATTAATTCAAATAGAGAAAAGAACATCCCTAGCGCGATTGCCCTAGCCAAAAAACTCGCTGAATCGGGGTCTGTAGACGCGGCTTATTTTTTAGGTTGGTTGCACCAATTTGGCTCATTGTTGGATAAAGATATTACCAAAGCGATTTACTGGTATAAAAAAGCAGCCGAGTTAGCTGATATTCGTGCATATCGCAGTTTAGGGTGGATATATCACTCTCACTATAACGATAATAAAGCAGCCGCTCACTGGTATGAAAAATCTGCTTATTTAGAAGATCAAGTATCTCAGTTTAATTTAGCCGTTTTATATCACTTAGGGAAAGGGGTAGATAAAGATTTAAAAACTGCAGCCCAACTGTATGAAAAAGCAGCTTATACAGGGCATAATTCCGCAAGAATTAATTTGGCTAATATGTATGCGAATGGTATTGGGGTGAGCAAAAATAAAGAGCTGGCCGAGCAATATTATAACGGTTATCAGCATATAAACCTCGCGACTGAAAAAAAACAAAGTCAGCTAAATATAGAACCAAATATTGATTATATAAAAATAGATATAGCAGATTTGGATTTATCAACGCAAAAATTTTTTACACTCCATGAGCGTTTAGGAATTTATAGCCACTCAATTGATATAAGCAAACTTCCCGTTTTAGAAGATAACTCAGTGATCCTATTATTTGTTAATATACCAACTTTAGGGCATTACTCTGTAAGTAAAGGAACAAAAAGTAGCTTATACCAACGAACTCTTATTAATGATGTAACTATTAATAATTTTAGATCTGGTAATTTATAACACAATAAAACGTTGGTCCATTATCATGGGTCAACGTTCATAATAAGCGCTTAAATAGGATAATTAAAAACATCACTCCAGTATTATGGACGGCATTACGGGCACATCCGAATACGGATTGTAAAGATCTTTATAGGCTACACCTTTTAAAATGTAAGTAGGATCTTCCCCATTTCTAAGATCTTGTAATAAATCAAAATCACCACTTTTAGGTATGTCGGTAAATTTTATATTTACATAAGCATTACCATCGAAAACACTAGATATTGACCTAATCTGCTGCCAGTCATGTTGTTTGTTTCTAAAAATCAATTGCGCTTGGCCATAATTAGGGTTACTGGCATTAACTTTGTAAACGTATTCATAATCACTGCTGGTAATTATTACTTTATTCAATTGGTTAACTTGGATTGGCACCAGCGGCGAAGCTTTAATACTAGCCGCCCCGAGCGAATTTTGCGATAGTAGCGCACTTAAGGCAACAATGACTGTTGTGTATCTTTTCAAAAAAAGCATTTTTCCCTCCTTGGTAAATTAAGATATGTTTATACTTTCACTTAAACTTTGTAGTAGAGCAACAACCAGCCACTATACTACGGCATAACATTAAACCATTGTTGTTCCTACTAGGTTTACCCATTAATGATAGTCGCACACTCTTCTCAACTGTTCTAGCAATCGTTTTTCCGATTTATTTTTGCACAATGGCTGTCAAGACAATAGTAAAGCTTTTTATCATCGTCATAGCATTGTTGCATTAATCTGGCTTGATATTCGCTATCGCTCAACGTTAATAGATTATTCAGCTCAGATATTACTGATTTATTTTGCATGTCCCACTTTTGCGTTCTCAGCTTTTGATCATTATTATTAATTACAGCGGTGTAAACTTTACTATCAGCAGCAAGCTCATCCTCCATATTAAAAAAATCCTGCAATGGGCCTTTCAGCGTCTTTTACTACTTCAACATTACCATCGCCGGCTGCCAACGGAATAGAGCGATTTACACTGAGCAACAGCGCACGTGTTTTAGGTATTACATAACCATAAATATGGGTTACCTTGCTCTTAATAATGTGTTCGTTATACCAATCGCTGTAGGTTTTATCTTTATTATTAGTGTCGGGGCGTTGTAAATCTGCAACTGCAATTTTTTTGTAGCTCAGGGTATTAGTCTTGCCCTTATAACTCCCGAGCTGAGTTTTAAACGTATCAAACCACTTATCACCTTGGCTTGCTGCTAACAAGCTTATCGCATCAACCGGCGGCACAATAATAGGTCGGGTTTTATGGGCATGAAACGGGTTTCGTGTTGTTAACTGCTTGTCATCAACAGTTTCTAACACCGCGCCTTCATCACTGCTTAATAGTATTGGTATCGCTTCATTACTATCAGCCACCACCACACGGTTAAACAGCGGGGTGAGCTTGCTGATTGGCTCGCCTCTATTAACATAGCCCGTGAGTAAATACGCTTTAGGAAAACTAGATTGCCCTGTATTCAATAGCTCTGTCATTGTTCATCCTTGATATTAAACACGTCATAAATAAATATTCCGGTCATGCCCCAAATATTACTTTCTTTAATCGGTATCTCTTTTGTTTGCCGGGTCACTAAATCTAACTCAATAAAGTAATAATTATTAAACGCCCAACCATTCCCAAGAAGCTCAGTAGACTTTCTTTTAGATTTTGTTAACACTTTATTTTTTTTATCTGAGAAAAAGTAAGTATCTGCTTTTCTTGGTGATATAATGCGCTTATTGGGGTCCGATAAGTTAATCCAGTAATTTTGCGCCGCCCCAAGCCCTTCTGATAAAAAATAAATATAATCGCCGAAGGGGGATACTTCTAAATACTTCATAGTAAAATGGTTATTAAAACCTAAATCGACCTTCTCTATCACGTCGCCATTAAAATCATGTAACCAGTATTTATTTTTTTTATCGGCTAAAAAAGTTTTACCATCTGGCAATAAAAACAAGCCATTAGAGTAAATAATTGGCCGCTCAGTAAGTGTTTTAGTGGGTACATGGTAGTTATAATGCTTACCACTGGCGTAAAAAATCACATTCTCACTGTCTTTAGTCCAATTAAAATGAGCATAACCATGGCCTTTACTCATAAAAATAAACTGTTGGGTTTTGGTATCCCACAGCTCGCGGGTAAAGCCGTGCTCTGTTGTATCCATAGATAAAGCAATGTAGCGGTTATCTGGCGAGCGCACCGGTTTATGTAGCCCAACCATCCATTTATCTTCAAATGCAGTTTCGGGAATAATGCGGCGCCTATCAGAGAGATCCATGCGCGCAGAAAATAATGTAGTTTGCCCCGTCCACTCTATGTTGGTTTTAAATAAAATCCGCGGAGTTGAAAACGTTTCTTTATCGCCATACACCTCATTGCGCACCTCTTTAGGCCATTCAGGGTGGTATGTATGACGATACGCCAATTTATCTTTACTAAATCGGCTGGGTTGCTCTTCAACAACTTGTTTAGCAGGTGGATTAGGCTCCTCACCACAGCCTGCTAATAGCAGCGTAGCGACACTTAGTAACATTATGACTGCACGGCGTGAAAATGACTTAGTTAACAGCGGCGTTAAAAACGGTTTAAATCGTGCTGTGTTTTCTGAGATTAATGACATCAATAGTCCTTGATTGTACGGTGTGAATTGGTCGCAAGTGCAGCAGTGCAAAGCTTGAGAAGCTTAAGATAAATAGTTTTATGAGCATGAAACGGTGTGCGTGTTGTCAACTGCTTGTCATCAACAACCTCGATCACCGCACCTTCATCAGTGCTTAATAGTATTGGTATCGCTTCATTACTATCAGCCACCACCACACGATTAAACAACAGAGTGAGCTTACTGATTGGCTTACCTTCATTCACATAGCCCGTGAGTAAATACGCTTTAGGGAAGCTACATATCCCTGTATTCAATTGCTCTGTCATTATTCATCCTTGATATTAAACACGCCATAGAAATTATATATTGCCCCCATACCCCATATATTACTTTCTTTAAGTCGCATTTCTCGTGTTTGCTGAGTATTTAAATCAAACTCAACCAATAATTCATCTTGATAATATTGACCATTACCCATAAGTTCCCTTGATTCTATTAACCAAAATGTTATTGCTTTATTTTTTTATCCGAGAAAATATACGAGCTTATACTTCGTGATGTAATACGTTTACTGGGGTCGGATAAATTAATAAAGTAATGTGTACTCCCTGATTTAAAATAAATATAATCGCCGAAAGGGGATACTTCTAAACCCTGCATAGTAGAATGGTTATTAATACCTAAATCGACCTTCTCCAACACGTCGCCATTAAAATCATGCAACCAATACTCATTTTTTTATATGCTAAAAAAGTTTTACCATCTGGTAATAAATATAAGCCATTGGAGTTAATAATTGGCCGTTCTCTGAGCTTTTTAGTGGGTACATGGTAATTATAATGCTTACCATTGATGTAAAAAAGCACGTTTTCACTGTCGTTAGTCCAATTAAAATGGATAGCGCCATAGCCTTCGCTCATAAAAATAAACTGCTGGGTTTTAGTATCCCAAAGCTCAAGTGTTTGGCCAACCTCAGGGCCATACATCAACATTGCGATGTATCGATTATCAGGAGAGCGCTCAGGTTTACGGCCGTCGATCATTCTCTTACCCGAAAATGCACTTTCTGGAATGATCCGGCGCCTATCAGAGCCATCCATACGTGCAGAAAATAATGTAGTTTGCCCTATCCACTCTATCTCAGCACTAAATAAAATACGCGGGGTTGAAAATGTTTCTTTATCGCCATACACCTCATTACGCACCTCTTTTGGCCACTCCGGATGGTATGTATGGCGATACGCTATTTTATCTTTACTAAAGTTAGATTCACCGCCACACGCAGTTAAAAACAGCGTAGTAATACTTAGTAATATCATGGCGCTGCTACGCACGCTTTTACTAAACGCCTTTATATTCGTTATGCTGTGTAAAAGCGGTTTAAATCGGGCTATGTTTTCTGAGATTAATGACATGGGTAATCCTAGTATATATGGTGTAAATTTATTAATAGATTTATCTTATAAATCTATGTTATTTATAACAAATTCATTCATCATCTATATTAATGCTTGGCATTAGTTCTGCTTGCGGTGTTTGACCACTCAACTGCGTATAAGGCACTCGTTCGAAAATATAAAAAGGCTCAGCCCCATCATCTGGATCTTGTATTAAATTAAAAGTACCTTCTGTGGGGATTTTTTTAAACGTGAGCCGAACCCAATCTGTATCTACAATACGCCGTTCTCCAACAGGGCATTCTTGGCGCCAACAGCTTTCAACATGCTCAAGAATAACTTTCTCATTGAGCGGGTTTATTGGTTTAGCCGATGATTTAGTTAAATTTAACTGGTATGCAAAGGTGATTTTTGGCTCTGTAATATACTTTTTATTTCTATTATTAACTTGCATTGGCATGCACTGCGAAACACTCATATTAGCTCCCAAATACTTGCTGTAATTTTGCTTTGGTTTTCTTCCCTGCAATTCCATCTACTTCAAGGTCGTGCTCGTATTGAAAATCCCTCACCCCGGCTTTAGTTTTTGCGCCGTTAACGCCATCTACCTTACCGCAGTCAAAGCCCAATAAGTTACAACGCGCTTGTACACCCGAAAGTGTGTCAATGGGGTCTAAATGACCAACTTGTGCGGTAAAACTTTCACTGGGTGAGCTTTGATCTTCCTTGAGATATAAATCAACCTGAGCGGTGAGCGTGTCGTTCTCATTTAGCTCAACTTCAACTAGGCCGTCGCTCGGTAAAACGGTATCGATAGTTTGGCTGCCGATGTTGAGTACAATACGTTTGCCAGTGATGTCATCACCATCTTCATGAATTATTTGCAGGCGAAAATACTCCTTTTCGTTTTGTACAACAAACGTATTTAGGCTGTTGGCGCGCAGCGGCATAAACTTTTCTTTTTTAGGTGGTATGGTAATAACGTCACCGGGGTAAATTAAATTAGGATCGGGCCGCAGTGCTTTAAACTCGGCATTACTGGGGTGGTTATATAATGCTGTTGAGGTTTTATAACCATATTGGCGTGCTATGCGTAGCAGTGTTTCGCCTTGTGCGACGGTGTGTTGTTGTGTCATTGAAATATCCTTATCCCTAAATATAAATATCGCCAGATCAAGTCTACGTTTAGGTGATGTTGCCTACTGACCAATCGTGATCGGCGAGTTCAAAAAAGCTGACTTTGGCGTTTTCAAAATCAGGGCCTGATACGTTGGCGTAGCCGTTTTTATCGAGCTGTCCGGTGATAATATGGCCGTTACGTAAGCGAATTTTGTACCCCATATTCGCTTGCGGCTCGCCTACTTCATCACGCAATTCAATTTCGTAGCCTAACGCGGGCTGTTCAACGGTAAAGGTAGTGGTATCTACTGCGCCGCTGGCAGTTGCAGTGACATTATAAGCCCCTGGTTTAACCTCAAAATAGTGCTGCCAAAAGGATACTTCGTCTGGGCGTTTTTTTGCTAGTTGCAAGGTTACTTGCCCGCTGGTTGGCCCTTGCCATTGTTACTACATGAACCTTCAATATGTTGTTTTTAGTGGTAAATTCCGGCCCATATTCAGAACCACGGGCCAAAGCTACAGATGGAAATCGCTTTACTAGTTATTCTCACGCCACTGGGCTTGTCCTGAGGCTAGTTCGTGTAATACACGGCCTGTAAATCCCGCTGAACGGGTATTAGATAACCAAACTTTGATTTCACCTGACTCACCCATACCGACTATTAAGTATGGTTTTATTTCCTTAAATACTTCACCTGTTGATAACGTAAAATAAGGGAGAGATTTAGCTAACTTATAACCATTTTTATCTATTGCCACTTCACCAAAGTAAATTCTATTTTCTGACTTATCTAACCATTCAACCGCGACTTTTTCTGGGAATTTTTGATCGTAAACACTTACCGTACCACCAGCTTGTGCGTAACAGCATTCTATTGCACCGGAAGGGATCCCCCACTCATCATCAAATACTATTGAGCGGCCCCAAATTGCATTGCCATTTTCGGTGCCGACACCTGCGACCATGTAATCAATTTTACCTGTTGACGAGCAACCTATTACAAATAATGTTAAAGCGAGTGTGGTGAGACATTTTATGAGCTTGTCCATAATTTATATCCATTTATTAGTTGTGATTGCCATTGTACACTTGCTTCAGCTTGTTCCGGCTGGTTATAAAAAAGTTCACGTTGTTGGTTTTTAGTGGTGAATTCAGCGTCTTCTTCTGGGCCATGAGCAATCGCATCAATCGTTGCTGAATATTTAACACTGTGATGGATGTAATCTTTGTATAAAGCCTGCCAAGTATCACTTTGTGAGCCAAATCTACAGATGGAAATCGCTTTACTAGTTATTCTCACGCCATTGTGCTTGCCCAGAGCCAAGCTCGTGTAATACGCGACCTGTTCTATTCATTCCTGAGCTTGTATTTGACAGCCACACTTTTATTTCGCCAGTTTCGCCCATGCCAACAATTAAATAAGGCCTGATATTTTCTTCTACTTCTCCTGTACTTACCCATGTATAAGCAGGTAAATTTTTAGCTAATTTATAGCCATTTTTATCTATTGCAACTTCGCCAAAGTAAATTCTATTTTCAGACTTATCTAACCATTCAACCGCGACTTTTCCTGGGAATACCCTATCATATACTCCAACCATAGCCCCCGCTGTGGCTCTGCAGCAAGACATAGTTCCTGCGGGTACATCCCACTGGTCATCAAACTTAATTAAAGTCACGAATATATCATTACCTTCATCCGTTGAACCCGATACAACCATATAATCTATTTCACCTGTTGTTGCACA
>NZ_JACJEY010000129.1:0-1772 GCF_014164295.1 Pseudoalteromonas sp. SG43-7 | reverse complement strand
AATACCGCTAGCGACACAGAAAATGGCGGAGTGATCGATACTCTTGCGCCAACCTTTGATATTGATCCGTTGGCTGCGACGAACGACAGCACCCCAACCATCACCGGTAGCAGTGATGAAATTGGTGGATTGGTAAGTATCACCGTGACAGATGCGAACGGCACCGTGCAAACCTTAACCGCGACGGTACTGGCAGATGGCACGTGGTCGGTGGATATACCGACCCCATTGGCAGAGGGCGCATTCCAAGTGGATGGCAGCGTCACTGATGCGGCAGGTAATACCGCGTCTGATACTGAAAACGGCGGAGTAATTGACACCCAAGCGCCTACTTTTGATATTGTTCCACTTGCTGCAACGAACGATACCACGCCAACCATCACCGGTAGCAGTGATGAAATCGGTGGCATCGTCAGTGTCATCGTCACTGATGCGACGGGGGCAGTACAAACCTTAATCGCGACAGTGCTTGCAGATGGTACGTGGTCGGTGGATATACCGACGCCGCTTGCAGAGGGCGCATTCCAAGTGGATGGCAGCGTCACTGATGCGGCAGGTAATACCGCCAGTGACACTGAAAACGGCGGAGTAATTGACACTCAAGCGCCTACTTTTGATATTGATCCACTTGCTGCAACGAACGATACCACGCCAACCATCACCGGTAGCAGTGATGAAATCGGTGGCATCGTCAGTGTCATCGTCACTGATGCAAACGGTGCGGTGCAAACTTTAACTGCGACGGTACTGGCAGATGGTACGTGGTCAGTGGATATACCGACGCCGCTTGCAGAGGGCGCATTCCAAGTGGATGCCAGCGTCACTGATGCGGCAGGTAATACCGCGTCTGATACTGAAAACGGCGGAGTAATTGACACCCAAGCGCCTACTTTTGATATTGTTCCACTTGCTGCAACGAACGATGCCACGCCAACGATTACTGGTAGCAGTGATGAAATTGGTGGCATCGTCAGTGTCATCGTCACTGATGCAAACGGTGCGGTGCAAACTTTAACTGCGACGGTATTAGCTGATGGCACTTGGTCGGTGGATGTACCGACGCCGCTGGCAGAGGGCGCATTCCAAGTGGATGGCAGTGTCACTGATGCGGCAGGTAATACCGCGTCTGATACTGAAAACGGCGGAGTAATTGACACCCAAGCGCCTACTTTTGATATTGATCCACTTGCTGCAACGAACGATACCACGCCCACCATCACTGGTAGCAGTGATGAAATTGGTGGTCTCGTCAGTGTCATCGTCACTGATGCGACGGGGGCAGTACAAACCTTAATCGCGACGGTACTGGCAGATGGTACGTGGTCGGTGGATATACCGACGCCGCTTGCAGAGGGCGCATTCCAAGTGGATGCCAGCGTCACTGATGCGGCAGGTAATACCGCGTCTGATACTGAAAACGGCGGAGTAATTGACACTCAAGCGCCAAGCTTTGATATTGATCCGCTTGCTGCAACGAGCGATAGCACGCCTACCATTACTGGTAGCAGTGATGAAATTGGTGGACTGGTAAGTATCACTGTGACAGATGCTAACGGCACGGTGCAAACTTTAACTGCGACGGTACTGGCTGATGGTACGTGGTCGGTGGATGTACCGATCCCACTTGCAGAAGGCGCATTCCAAGTGGATGCTAGTGTCACCGATGCCGCCGGCAATACCGCCAGTGACACAGAAAATGGTGGGGTGATCGATACTCTTGCACCGACGGTTGATATCAACCCGTTGGCTGATAGCAACGACAGCACGCCTAC
>NZ_JACJEY010000128.1:0-1831 GCF_014164295.1 Pseudoalteromonas sp. SG43-7 | reverse complement strand
GGTTTAACTCGTTTCAGGCGAGCTGCTTAATAACACTGCACTGACTATGAAAATAGTAAGTGGCGTCCCCAAGGGGATTCGAACCCCTGTTACCGCCGTGAAAGGGCGGTGTCCTAGGCCTCTAGACGATGGGGACACATAAATGTGTCACTAGGACAACTGAATGGTTTAACTCGTTTCAGGCGAGCTATCTTAATAACACTACACCTACTATAGAAATAGTAAGTGGCGTCCCCAAGGGGATTCGAACCCCTGTTACCGCCGTGAAAGGGCGGTGTCCTAGGCCTCTAGACGATGGGGACACATAAATGTATCACTAGGACAATTGATTAGTTAGACTCACATCATGAGTTTTTAAGGTAATTGCGATTAATACAAATTAAGACTCGAGCTTAATTTGTTCGCTATTTTCTCGGTTAACCCGCCTTTAACTTATAAAAGTTAAGTGGCGTCCCCAAGGGGATTCGAACCCCTGTTACCGCCGTGAAAGGGCGGTGTCCTAGGCCTCTAGACGATGGGGACACAGAAAACTGCTACCCTAGGACAAACACTTAATAAATTGGTGGAGCTATGCGGGATCGAACCGCAGACCTCTTCACTGCCAGCGAAGCGCTCTCCCAGCTGAGCTATAGCCCCAATTTATTTTGCTAAACACTTGCGCAGTTAAACCGTGCTGTGTATCGCTGAGTGCGGGGCGCATTCTATGCAGCCACCAAAATAATGTCAACATTTTTTTCAGTAACTTTCTTTAAACGGTTTAATTTTCAACAAACTGAATAATGAATAAACCGCGGCGCTCAAAATACATGCAAGGGAGCTGTTTCAAAACAAAAATTAGGACTGAAAGGCGCACAATCTAGATTAACTGAGGTGAAATATATTCTAAAACATCAAAACAATAAGGTATACATTTATATGCAAAATAAAGTCGGAGTCTTTTCTTGTTTTTCACAACAACGTTTTCATCACCAAGTAAAACGAATTTAAGATGAACATACTAGCAATTAACTGCAACGCCCCTACTCTATTGTCAGTTATTTATATGATCACAGAGGCTCCATTAGTTACAGTCGGTGTTTTATATCAATCGTATTTAACTAACGGTATTTGGATTTTTCAATGCGATTGACTATAACCTTCCTCCCTCATGATTAAAAAACAAATCCGCTTTTGACTAACAGGCACCACTAGCTATTAAAGTATTGCATTAAATAATGAGTAAATTGATTGCACATATAGATTGAATGTAAGTAAATTGGCTATAAAACAATCTCAATCTTACTTCATTGATTATAAAACCTGCATCTAAAACATTTTTCCTCATTCAAGTGTTGACACATTTACAACTCTATCTATAATAGCGCCCCACAACAACGCGGCAATGAGTTGTTGTTTAGATGTGGGTGATTAGCTCAGTTCTAAGAAAAGAGAGCATCACCGCTATTTACAAGTAACGGCGGGGTTCACTGGTTAAAGTCCAGTACTATTTATTTTAATAGTAGCGTTTTAATTTATATGTGGGTGATTAGCTCAGTTGGGAGAGCATCGCCCTTACAAGGCGAGGGTCACTGGTTCAAGTCCAGTATCACCCACCACATATAGAACCTGTTATTATATTAGTAGTTGCATGTTTTAAATTTGTAATATGAGTCACAAGCTCAGTTGGAAAAAAGAGAGCATCACCGCTATTTACAAGTAACGGCGAAGTTCACTGGTTAAAGTCCAGTACTATTTATTTTAATAGTAGCGTTTTAATTTATATGTGGGTGATTAGCTCAGTTGGGAGAGCATCGCCCTTACAAGGCGAGGGTCACTGGTTCAAGTCCAGTAT
>NZ_JACJEY010000127.1:0-1931 GCF_014164295.1 Pseudoalteromonas sp. SG43-7 | reverse complement strand
TTGTAGTTTTTCAAGGTATTTGTTGGCGTTGTGATTGTGACGCAGCAGTAATACGGCAGCTTCCGAGAACGCCCATTTTAGATGTGCATTGCCAATTTTATTACCTTGGGTGCCATAGGTTTTGCTAGCAGACTCCGCTTTGCATTTGACTAACCGACTGTATGAGGCGAACTTTTGTACGCTTGAAAAGCGATTGATGTCACCAATTTCGTAAATGATGGTGAGTGCGAGAATGCGACCTATCCCATTAATTGTTTGCAAGATATTAAGGTGCACAGGGTTGTGCTGCTTAGCCATTTGTTCAATATAAAGCTCTAAAGGCTTAAGCTCCTTGTGATAGCAATCAAGTATGGCCATATTTAAATTAATAGATCGTTGCACAACGGGATCAGGGAAGTAATAGCGCATCTTTTCTCTGTCGCAAACGTTCTTTAAATTAACGTTGTGGGCAGGTAAATTGTACTGACTGGCAGTATTGGCAACATGGGCTTTTAAATCAGCGCCATGACGGACGATTTTAGTTCTGCGACGTAATAAGTCGCGCGTAGCACGCATATCTTTGTCATAGACATAAGCAAGTGGAAAGTTACCGCCACGGATGAGTTTAGCAATTTTATGCGAATCTATTTTATCGTTTTTAGCTTTTCCGCCATGAATCGCTTTCATGTATAGCGCATGACCAAGGATAAAGTCGATATTGTGCTCTTTGCAAAAATCAGCGACCCAATACCAGCAGTGCATGCACTCTACGCCAACCACAATGTCACCGATATACGGTTTAAGTAGTTTTAGCAGTGCGTCAGGGTCATCTTTAATTTTCTTGTGAACAAGGATAAGTCCTGAAAGTAAAAAGGACAGGCGCATTTTTTTGCAAATTTTTTGCAAAATCCATAGTATCAACTACTGTTTTTATATACAGTTTGACAGGAGTTGCTATGTATGACCCGGGCAAGAAAAAAGCTTATTGATTTAGCGTCCACATCTTATTATCACTTAATCTCACGATGCGTGAGACGTGCATTCTTGTGTGGTGATGATAAATACACAGGTAAAAACTTTGATCACCGTAGAGTGTGGTTAGTAGAGCGAATTAAGTTACTAAGTAGCGTTTTCGCTATAGAGATAGCTGCCTACGCGATAATGAGCAATCACTACCACCTTGTTGTGAACGTCAATAGACGTCAAGCACTTGATTGGTCTGATGATGAAGTAATTGAACGCTGGTATCAACTTTATAACGGCCATGTTTTAGTTGATCGTTACTTAAATGGTGAGCAGCTAGATAAGGCGAGTGTGCTCTTTTTTGATGAGATCATCGCTAAATGGCGCGCAAGGCTTTATGACATCAGCTGGTATATGAAAAACCTTAATGAGTACATTGCCCGCGAGGCCAATAAGGAAGATAACTGCACGGGCAAGTACTGGGAAGGGCGCTATAAGTCACAGGCATTATTAGATCAAACCGCAGTACTCAGTTGCATGGCCTACGTTGATTTGAATCCTATCAGAGCAAACATAGCCGATACGCTTGAAGACAGTGATTTTACCTCAATTCAAGAGCGTATAGCGCATTTCAAAGCCTTTACCACAGACACGGTCAAAGCAAATAAACCCCTCAAACAAAAAGATACTGTTCAATATGAAAGTCAACCAGCACAGCTAAAGCAATTTGGTGGTAATCATATTAAAGGCACGATCCCCTTTGCCTTACTGGATTACATTGAATTAGTCGACTGGAGTGGCCGCCAGATAGATCCAAAGAAAAAAGGGCATATCAACAAAAGCATACCAAAAGTGCTCCTGACGTTGAATATAGAAGAAGCGCAATGGCTTGAATCAATTCAACGTTTCAGGCAGCAGTACTCAAATTTTGCAGGCAGCAAACAACGGTTAAAGCAGCAAGCCGCCAGCAACGATGTAAAATGGTACAA
>NZ_JACJEY010000126.1:0-1941 GCF_014164295.1 Pseudoalteromonas sp. SG43-7 | reverse complement strand
TGTTACCAGCAATGCAAAAATGATCCACTTCAACAATTGAAATCTGATCCAGTTAACTTAACACTGGTGCTTTTGGATAAGCACCATGATTTCAAAAGAAGAGTTCATGAAAATAAAAGTCTTAGCCATGCAAGGCATGTCTCAACGAGCCATCGCTAAACAATTGGGCATATCGCGCAACACCGTTAAAAAATACCTTCAAGGTGACTTTGACGAGCCGCATTATGCTACTCGTAAAACGGGTATTTCAAAATTAGAGGCATTTAAACCGTATTTACATTCTCGATTAGCTAAAGCCGCTCCAATACATTTATCAGCCGTTGTTTTACTCAGAGAAATTAAAGAGCAAGGCTATACCGGAGAAATATCGTTACTACGCCAGTACTTGTATCAATATCGAGGTAGCGTTGAACCCCAACCCATTATTCGCTTTGAAACAGAAGCGGGCAAACAAATGCAAGTTGATTGGGGGCAAATGCGAGGTGGGAAATCACCACTGCACGCCTTTGTCGCTGTTTTAGGCTTCAGCCGTGCATTGTTTGTCGCAATCACTGATAACATGCGCTATGAAACACTCGAAGCGTGTCATCGCCAAGCCTTTGAGTATTTCCAAGGCATTCCACAGCAAGTGTGGTATGACAATATGAAAACAGTGGTAATAGAGCGTGATGCTTACGGTGAAGGCAAACATCGCTTTAATCAATGCTTTTATCAATTTAGTAAAGAAATGGGGTTCATTCCAAAGCTCTGTAAACCCTACCGCCCACAAACAAAAGGGAAAGTAGAGCGAATGGTGCGCTATGTGCGCGATAACTTTTATCAGCCATTAGCCACTAAATTATTTGCCCTTGAACTTACTTTGGACGTTGAAACAGCCAATGTTGAAGTCATTAACTGGTTGAACACAGTGGCTAACCAGCGCATTCACGACACAATAAAAGTAAAGCCCGCAGATAGATTAAAAGAAGAGCAAGCGTACCTACAACCTTTACCCCCGCTCCAACCTGTTGCACCACCACAGCCGGCAGAAGTGGCTATACCTGTATTTGATATGTCCTTCGAGACTCACCCGTTACATCATGACTTAAACATTTACGCGCAATTCTCGGAGGCACTATGAACTTGCAACTCGCACGCTTACATGAACTAACGGAGGAGCTGCAACTCGCCGGTGTTGAAACAAATGCAACAGCGCTAGCGCAGCAAGCAGCAAAAGAGGAATGGGATTATTTACAGTTCTTAGAGCGCGTACTGCAAGGTGAGCAGGCGTACCGGCACCAACGTAAACAGGTTATGTTTACGCGTATGGCTGGATTTGCGTCATTAAAATCGCTTGAGGAGTTTGACTTTACGTTTGCCACCGGTGTGCCCAAAAAACAAGTTAACGAGCTTGCCACACTCTCGTTTATTGAACGAAAAGAAAACGTCGTTCTGCTCGGGCCATCAGGTGTAGGCAAAACACATATTGCCAGTGCGCTAGGTTACAAGGCAGTGCAAGCAGGCTTAAAAACCCGCTTTATTAGCGCGTCTGATTTAATATTGCAATTAACCACAGCGCAACGTCAAGATAAGTATAAACAAGTGATGCAGCGCTCAGTTCTGGCACCCAGGCTACTAATAATTGATGAAATAGGCTATTTACCGTTTAGTGCTCAGGAATCTAAATTATTGTTTGATGTCATTGCAAAGCGTTATGAAAAAGGAGCGGTCATACTCACCAGTAACCTCCCATTTGGACAATGGGGGAGCATTTTTGCGAATGACACAGCGTTAACATCAGCGATGTTAGATAGAATTTTACACCACTCACATATTGTTCAAATTAAGGGGGAAAGTTATAGGATCAAAGAAAAGAAACAAGCCGGATTAATGGAAAACCTTAATAAATAGTGGATCATTATTCAAATGGTGGAGTGGATCACTTTTCGGTTGTTGTTGACA
>NZ_JACJEY010000125.1:0-1949 GCF_014164295.1 Pseudoalteromonas sp. SG43-7 | reverse complement strand
TACGAGGTTTCAGCAATTCTTGATTGTATGGATACTAAAATAAAGGCTCTAAACCACGTATTAGAATCTAAGAACTTAGATTCTGATTTATCAGATTCTTGTAAATCTGAGATTGCTAAGTGCCAGAACTTAGTTTTAAAACTTTCCTTTGAAGCACCTCTGGCCCCCCACTAATGTCATTTTTAGCTGGGGGGCTATGTTCACTTGGCGACAGCCGGTAGCGAAGCGGAAACCCGAGGGAGTTTGTTTTACCGCTTATGTTTTGGCTGCACTGGCTAAACCTTTGCGCTTTTATTCAACTGCCCCTTGATAAACCTTCTCTTTAAAAGCTCCAGTTGTGCATGTATTTCAACTTGTTGAAACCATGCTCAAGGGAGCTTTTTTTTTGGTTTATTTGATTGTTGTAACCTTTTTCAAATGATGCTCGGGCTTCTTTTTGCGGAGCAAAATCCTTTACTTGATACTATAGAAACAACGCGCAGACAGAAAACACATATAAAACACCTTTCAAAGCCTTGCTATTAAAGGGCTTTTGCATTAACTTTAACACTCTACCCGACAGGGTAGGTTTAACTGAATTTGAGACTTTCGCGGTTTAAATACCACAGACAAATTACTTAAGACGCCATTTAATATTTTAGGCTCTGAGAAAGGACAAAGGGGAGTGCGTCAACACATCCCCTTCATTGATCCTCCAGAAGCTACCGACCAAGGCGCAACTGAAAGACCTCATCTTCTCAACTCTGTAAAGCCACAAGAGAAGACAATGAAAATTATATATGAAGACCTGCCTGTAATCCACGACTCAGGCGAAATTTTGCAAGACACTACCGACTGGCGAACTTTTAAACTTAAAAGCACTGCCGTTTCCCATGCTATGAATTACACTAACGAGGTTCGTTCTGAGCGAATTTTGGATTGTGGCTCACTTCTCGCTTTTGGGGTTTCAAACTCTGGGGAAAAAAGACTTATCAAAGCTTATTTTTGCAAAGATAGAATGTGTCCCGCTTGTCAAAAAAGACGTTCCCTTGTTGTTTTTCATCAAGTCAAAGATGTTTGCCTATCCTTGCAGTCAGAGTATAAAAGCACTCGATATTTACTTTTAACGCTTACCGTTCCTAATGTCAGCGCTAATGATTTACCCGACGAAATAAAGAAAATGAACAAAGCCTGGGCTAGTTTATCCAGGAAGGTCGAATTTAAAAAATCTATATGGGGTTGGTTTAAAGCTTTAGAGATTACCCATAACAAAAAAACCAACACCTACCACCCTCATTTTCATGTCTTGCTTGCAGTTCCTGCCGAATATTTCAAAGGTAAGAATTACATAAACCAGTCTCGCTGGCTTGAGCTTTGGCAGATGGCCATGAAGAACGATTACATTACACAAGTTGATGTTAGACGTGTTAAACCGAACCCTAAGCGCTCAGGCTCTACAATTGAAGCTGCCGCTGCTGAGGTTGGCAAATACGCTACAAAGCCCTCTGATTACATCAAGAAGGTTTCTAGCGACCGTTACATCGCAGACCCTAAAGTTGTTGGTGAGCTTGCGGAGATACTTAAATTTAAACGCTTGATAGCTTTCGGTGGTCGCATGAAAGAGCACTATCAAAAATTAAGCCTTTCTGATGTGGACTCCGAAAATATAGATCTTGTTAATGTCTCTGGTGAAAGTGATCAGGTCGATGCTGTTATTCTCCAGATGTACAAATGGAACATTGGACTAAAACAATATATTTCATGATTACATGAATACATAAATACATGAATACATGAATACATGTGATTGAGGATATTATGAAAATTACAACGACACTTAGCCCTTACGAGGTTTCAGCAATTCTTGATTGTATGGATACTAAAATAAAGGCTCTAAACCACGTATTAGAATCTAAGAACTTAGATTCTGATTTATCAGATTCTTGTAAATCTGAGATTGCTAAGTGCCA
>NZ_JACJEY010000124.1:0-2226 GCF_014164295.1 Pseudoalteromonas sp. SG43-7 | reverse complement strand
TCATTTGCCTTTGCGGTTTCAACAAGACTATAAAGTATAGCGCTGGCATGAGCACCATTGCAGGTATTTGAGAACAACCAGTTTTTTCGCCCTATTACGAACGGTTTTATAGCTCGCTCTGCACGGTTATTATCAATACTGAGCCTGCCATCATCAAGGTAACGCCTGAATTTCTCAAACTGATTTATCGCATAGGTAATTGCTTCACCTAACGCCATTTTTGGTGGGATTTTATCTTTATGCTTGAGTAACCATTGATACAATTCATCAACGATTGGTTTGGCTTTTCTCTGCCTAATCTTGAATTTTTCATCGTGCGATTTATCTTTGATGGCTTGCTCAATACCGTAGAGCTTGCGAATAAGGTTTAGTGCTACATCTGCTTTGACGGTTTTTTTATTATTGCCTTTAGCCTCGATGAATTTACGGCGCATATGGGCTAAGCACGCAACCAGTGTTGCATTCGTTTGCTCGTAAGCCTTGTAGCCGTCAACGTGCATGTAGCCTTCGTAACCATCAAGGAAATCAACCGCACATTGGCCTGCGCGACTGTTATGGTAATCAAACAGGACAATATTCGTGCCTTTACTCGGTTTATCATCGCCGCAACAATACAGCCACATATAGCTGGTTGCTTTATCTGCATTAATGACGTTTAACGGGGTTTCATCGCCGTGAATAACCGGTTGAGATAGCAACACGTCTTTTAAGCGTTGATACAGAGGGGACAACAGGTCTGCGCAGCGCAACATCCAGCTCGACATGGTTTGTCTGCTCAACTCAATACCAATATCGCCTAACATGGTTTCTTGGCGATAAAGTGGTAAGCCAAACTGGTATTTACACATGATTATTTGGCTCAGCAAGCTGGGCGTTGCGATGCTTTTTGGAATGGCTGTTGCGGGCATAAGGGCGGTTTTTACCACACTTTCAATGCCTTCACGCTCACAGTGACGGCACGTATATTTAGGGCGAATGGTTTTGATTACTTTGATATGCGCTGGCACAAACTCGAGTGCTTCACTGCTGCTTTCACCCATTTTGTGAAGGGGGCTTTGACAGCAATCACACATTTTGTCATCCTCTTCGAGGTCAACAACCACCTCAATTCGCGGCAACTGCGCTGGCAGTGGCCGGCGTTTCGGTTTGGCTTTTTCTTTCTTTACTGAGGCTGATGTGGCCAATAGCGCTTTATCATGTTCATCGAGAATATCTTCTGCTTCATTGAATACTTCGCCTGCACCCGGCATCTTTTCAGATTTTTTGGCGTACTCTTTGGCTAGTTTCGCGTTATAAGCTTGTAGCAATTCGTGAATTTGCGCGTCTTTTTCAGCTAACTTTTCATCCATATGCTGTTGCAACTCAAGCAACATGCGCTTGAGTTGTTCTGGGTCGTCAGGAAGTGAGTGTGCATCAATTTTCATGTTCGCAATTTAACAGAATTTGACGGTGTTTTCTTGCTTGACGCAAAGATAAAACAGACGGTGTGGCAACGATCATTTACTGCCAATATGATCGATTAGATCATCGATTTATACCGCAACTCTTCATGACCAAGCACATCATATCCCGACAACAACCAATCCAGTTGCTCTGGACTGAGCTCAAATTCTTGCAGACTGGCTTTGTTTGGCCATTTGAACTTTTGCTTTTCTAATCGCTTGTACCACAAAGCAAACCCCGTTTTATCCCAGTAAACCAGCTTGAGTTTATCCTTCGCTTTGTTGCAAAATAAAAATAAAGCGCCAGTATAGGCATCACGTTCAAGCTCACCCTCAACGATTGCGACCAGACCATCAATGGATTTTCGAAAATCCACGGCATCGCGATAGAGGTAAATATGTGCAGGTTCAACGAACATTTTCATTAGGCAAGCTCGCGTAACAGTTGACTCAGATAAGTGGCAGGCATTGTGGATGGCAAGCTGACTTTCACGTTACCGATAGCAAGAATGATCGGCTGTTGCTGTTCAGTGGGATCAACGTGTTTAGTGACTTTTGCGCGAACAAAACTACCAGATGCAGCAGTAAGCTTACTTCGTGCCGCATAAAAGCTTGTTTTTGATAAGGCATGTTGCTGGCAAAACTCAGTAATAGTTAAATCGCTGGCTTGTTGTTCTTCGATAATGTTGCGCCACTGCTCAAGGCTACGCATTTTTCTCATGGCTATCTCCTAATTGAAATTAAGAAATAGTTTAATCGGTTTGACGAGTTACTGGCAGGTGCA
>NZ_JACJEY010000123.1:0-2408 GCF_014164295.1 Pseudoalteromonas sp. SG43-7 | reverse complement strand
TTATGAAGAAATAGTCGAACAGGTTTCGCAAGCGTGGAATAAATTCATTTCTGTTCCTGATACGGTTAAAAGCATATGCTCTAGAGACTGGATAAAATTGACTTAATCTTTATGCAGATTGGTATCAGTAATAGCTTAACGAATTGGGCTGTAATTCATTTAGCGCTTCCTATTTTAGTTGTCATAGTTGCGATGAACTTCTACTATTAATTATCTATTTGTTCTTATAATGATAAGCACCTTCAGGGATCAAACATACATGATTGAGATAAACGAACAGATACTGAAAGATATAAATAGAAATTTTATTATTCCTCCTAAACCTGAAATATTAACTGAGTTACAAAATTTAATAGCAACTGGCGATGCGCCTATTGCTGATGCTGCTAAGGTAGTGGTAAAAGACTTAGCGATTTCATCAGCAATACTAAAAATAATAAATTCTCCTGCTTATGGCTTATCTCGTACTGTGTCTGATATAAAACAAGCCGTGATGTTTCTTGGTTGGGACGGAGTCAATGTGCTTGCACAGGGCTTGAAATTAAAAGAAATGTTTGCAACCGATAACAGCTGTATTAGCTTAGAAAGATTTTGGGATACTTCAACCGAGATTGCTAATGTAAACATGATGATAGGTCAGCGTCTTAAAAAACAGATAGCCATAGAGCCCTTGTATACGCTTGGGCTTTTTCATGATTGTGGTGTGCCTCCTATGGCAATAAAATATGATAATTATTTAACCGCTTTGCACTGCGCTAATCAAACAGACAAAGAAACTATTATTGAGATTGAAGAGCGTTTATATAAAACAAACCATGCAGTTGTTGGCTATTATTTTGCTAATAGTTGGCATTTACCAAAAGAGATATGTCAGTTAATCCTCAACCACCACAATGCAGCTATTCTTGCTGAGGTGACAGATACAGATGAGCAAATCTGCTTTGCTATTTTGAAAATGTCTGAAAACTTAGTGACTATGGTCAGACGAGGCTCGCCTATACCACAATGGGGTATTATAGAATCAAAAGTCTTAGATGTACTGCATTTGAATGATGATGAGTATTGTGACTTACAAGAGGACGTTATTGATTTTTTAAACAATTTATCATAACTACATTAAGCATTATTTATGGTTAATTAAGGTTTTTTGCTTTCGCCTCAGTCATTGTTTAGTGCCAATGTTAGTCCAGTTTTTAGCACTATATTTCTACTTGCTTGGGCACCTTACTGAGCAGCCTAATAACCTTGAGCCGCTGTTACCCTGGAACATTGAGTAAACTAGGTGTTGTTAGCCATATGCTTACCGTTGAAGCTCGAAAACAAAAGGAATTAACATTGCGCTAGGCAATGACTTAGATTCACAAGGTTTAGTGTCACTGAGAGATATTTGGATCAATATTCATTACGGGAGATGACCCGCCCATTGCACTTCATTTTAATAAAAAGTGCATGATGGGTGGTGTGGGGGCTGGAGGTTATAGACCTACGTCTACCCGATTAGGTTAAATTAATCACCGTGCCTCCAGACTGGAAAAGCATATTCTAAGCCTTGTTCTTCATGTAAATCTAATAGTGGATCTAGTGCATCAAGATCTAGTCCTGGCGGTACATCGACTGACATTAAAGAAAACTGGTTGAGAGTCTCAACTTTACAACCTAGTCGTTTAAGCATATCTATGAAAAAAGTGGTATCTATACCATCATTATTCATAACCCAGATAACAGAATGACCTGACTTTTTTACAACTTTAAATTCAAATATATGCTCATTTGCTTCATCAGGAGTAGCAGAAAAAATATCGCCATAAGCCAAATCAGGAACAAAGAAAGGGGCATTAACTAACTTATAGTTACCATTAACTCGCTCGCACCAAGCACCTTCAGCACTTACTGGTGGCCAACCGTTTTCGATATCTAAAGCGAACATTACTTTTTTGGCAGACACTGAACTTCCTTTTTCACCTAACGAGCTTGTAGAATAACTCGTTTTTAATTTATTTTTATTGATGCATTAACCATAGCCGAGTTCCTATTTTGATTCAATCGACAACTGACTTTCACATAAAATATAAAAAAGGATTTGCTGTTGCTTTAATTGGCATTTTGCAAGGTATTACAGTTGGTTTACTGGCTATATTACGGCTTAAGTGGTTTTAATGCAGCCTGTTTGCAGCTTTTCTATATTATGAACTAAGCAATACAGTTGTATTGGGAGTTTACTTTCGTTTGAACCCGTAAGATCAGTTTTTTCATGCCTTTGTTGACCGTAAAATTTCGCTTTTCACCTCAGTAAAGCGGCTCTATAAAACCACGTTGTTTGCCATTCCTTCAAGAAAAACCTGTCGTCGCGCCATTGGACTGTCTATTTTGACCTTTATTTTAATTAGCTAACGGTGGATTTAGATCAC
>NZ_JACJEY010000122.1:0-2412 GCF_014164295.1 Pseudoalteromonas sp. SG43-7 | reverse complement strand
CCTTGTGGTGCATGACTATATCTCTACTTGCTTACAGCGCCTTGCTGAGCAGCCAGATAACCTTGAGCCACTGCTACCTTGGAACATTAAGCAAAGCTAGGTGTCGTTAGCTATACGCTTACGATATACCTGATATCAAGAGAAGTTTGTTAAATGCGAGAAAAGCTTTTCCTCAGCCACAATCTGACCCCAAAAAAAGTAAGGATATAGAAATACATGCATCGGTTTCTTCATTATCGTCGAAATTAAGTAAGGCCAAAAGCTCTATTGATATTTCTAAATTAAGTCAGCAAAATTTATCTCTACATAAGGAAATACTCTCTTCAAATGCAAAAATAAATAGTGATGAGGTTGCCACAGCAAAATGGGAATTTGAACATTTATCCAAATCAAAACTTGAGACGATAGCATTAGACACAAGTAATACATTTAGCAGCTCAGAGAGGGTAGCTGCATATGAAAGATGGCACACACTTGATCAGCAAAACCTATCAAACCTAAAACGAGACAGCCTTAAATACGAAAGTAACGTTACCGCACTAGCATCATTTGAAGAATTACTATTATCTCATATGAACTCTTTTTCTTCTTTTAGTAAAGCGATGGTTTCCGATGAATATAGCTCGCAAGTAACATCACAGTTCGAGTCTATTTTAGATGAACGGGATTTAGAAAAAAGCAAAAATATAAGCCGGTCTGAGCATTATTATGAAGCTATGGTGACGGATATTTTTGGTGGTACTGAATCAGAAATTTTAAGCGGCGCTGATGGGATGTCCTTATCTAACTTAATGCGAAGTTCTTATGAATTTTTGACACAAGGAGATAGAGAGTTATTAGCTGATATCTATGAATATGCTGATAATAATAATATAGATTTTAAGTATATCCGTCAGTTTGCCAGTGATCTTGGTGGTTACAGAATGCATGACGATGGGAAGATACTTAATAATTTTAATAATGGACACTTCAACGGTGAAGGATACCAGCTTGCGGTCAGCTTTACGGATAAAGATCAAGCTACGATAAATAATATTCTTGATAGTCAGAAAAAATTATCTTCATCTGATATAGATGAGGGTTTCATTTCGTTTATGACTGAACCAGGTTTAAGTGCATTGTCTCATAGGGGTAGTTACCAATTTCTACAACATATGATAGAAATAAAAGCGGGAATAGTGCCAAGCTTTTCGGCTGAAAAATTTAAGGCTTTTGAAGATTCTTCTAAGGTTGATGATCGGTATGTTATTATTACTTCAGATAAGCAGCTCCTCAGACCAGAACCTGATGTTATTTGTAAAAATGGCACCTGTGAAGTAACCGAAAAAGGTCTTAAAAACAATGTTACTTTGGAGGAAAATAAAGGCAATCCAATATTAGATCTTAAATCTAACTCAATAAGCTCCCTGTTAGAACTCAGAGTGAACAATACAACCGAAAATAACACTATATTTCAATGACTTGCTGATTGAAGTAGAATTTATTTTAACAACCTTCTAGGCTAATACCAAACACATTTCGGATGCGACGCGCTATGGAGAGCACGCTGTGGTCATAGTTGATCACGCAAGCTGGCACATGGGCAATGTTGATGAAGGCATTAAAAATGTCTCTGTGATACCTTGCCTCCTTATACCAATCTGCATAAAGATTAAGTCAATTTTATCCAGTCTCTAGAGCATATGCTTTTAACCGTATCAGGCACTGAGATGAATTTATTCCACGCTTGCAATACCTGTTCGACTATTTCTTCATAACCACTAAATACACGGTTTGATAGACAGTGTTGCCGTATCCAACTCCATACTTGCTCTATTGGATTTAACTCCGGGGAGTAAGGCGGAAGTTTTATTAGTGTGACATTATTGAATGGTTGTACCGTATCAATAGTATGCCAACCAGCGCCATCAACGATCACGACCGCATGACGTCCTGCCTCCGTGGCTTTTGATATTAATTCCATGTGTTGCGTCATGACCTCTTTATTGACGATAGGGCTGATCAGCGCTTCTGTTTTACCATTACTTGGGCAGACGGCACCAAATAAGTATCCATACTCAAACTGCTGTTGTTTTATTGCACGGGGTCTCGTGCCTGTTTCAGCCCATAAGCGTGTTGTTTGATTCTGTTGTCCAAACCGTGCTTCATCTTGAAACCAAACATCAATGCGCTCTAAAGGGAGATGTCCTGGGGTGTGAAGGATCGTTTCCACTTGGAACTTTTTTAAAAGCCTTTTGGCTTTCTTTTGACTGCTTTGGGTGCTTAGAACGGCTTGTGATCCAGCTAAATGTCAACAACAACCGAAAAGTGATCCACTCCACCATTTGAATAATGATCCACTATTTATTAAGGTTTTCCATTAATCCGGCTTGTTTCTTTTCTTTGATCCTATAACTTTCCCCCTTAATTTGA
>NZ_JACJEY010000121.1:0-2515 GCF_014164295.1 Pseudoalteromonas sp. SG43-7 | reverse complement strand
ATCAGACATTATTAACCACTGTTTTGGGGAAAATAACAAGTCTTGAATTTTTGCTATTTTAATTACTTGTTTTACAAAAGTAATTATTGGTGAAATTATCAACATATGTAATATAGCCGTTTTGGTGTATTATAAACCACCAAAATGGTGTTCAATAAGCTTTTAGCTTCTTTTTGGAGAGTACATGGAATTACCCAAATTCAAGTATCACCCTGACCCAGTTGGAACGGGTGCAATTGTTGAAACTAATGAAGAATGCGAATGCTGCGGTCTTTCAAAAGGCTACAAAGCTGAATCAACAATTTACGCAATAGATGAGATAGAAATTATCTGCCCATGGTGTATATCAGATGGCTCTGCTGCAAAAAAGTTTGATGGCGAGTTTTCGGATTCACATCCTCTACTATCAAATGGTATTGATAAAGAAATCGTCAAAGAGGTATGTGAAAGAACTCCAAGTTTCATTTCTTGGCAGCAAGAGCGGTGGTTATCTCATTGTAACGACGCATGTGAATTTCATGGTGATGCTCAAAAGTCAGACTTAGAATCACTGGAAGGCGAGCAACTAGAAGCCTTCTTAAAAGAAGAATATATTTCTAAAGACCTTTGGCCTAGTATTGTTCAATCATATGTTCCGGGCAATAATTTTGCAGTTTACAAATTTAAATGTAGGCATTGTGGTCAAAATAAATTCTACACAGACTGTGACTAAAGCTAATCGGGTAGCCGGAGGTCTTTAACCTCTTGCCCCACACCACCCATCATGCACTTTTTATTAACAGAAAGTGCAATGGGCGGTTCATCTCCCGTAATGAATATGTATCCAAATATCTGTCAATGACACTAAGCCTTGTGACGCTAAGTAGTTATTGCCTAGCGCAATGTTAATTCCTTTTTTTGAGCTTCGACAAGGGCTTTCGCTTCCAAGCGCCTACTTTTGGTACTGGTGATACCACATGCTATGGCGAGTCGCTCACTAACACCCAATTTCATTAAACTGCGTACTTTGGGGCTATTCCTTTGGAAAGAGCGCCATTGCCGCCAGTAGCACATTATTACCCTACAGCGGCCGTTAGATCACATGACTTCGCTATTTTGTATTAGCTCGTCTTCCGCCTATGCCTCATATGATGTTTTTGTTCATCAGCTCGCACTTACTTTTATAAAGAATGCTAGCGGCTTCCTTCAGACTATCTCTCGCGATTTAGCCCTTGCCATTCGCGAGTGTCTATCGTTTAATAACAGTGTGCTATTTAAACGGTGATCTTCCTACAGAGGACTTTCACCTCATAAGTCAATGCCCATGCCGGGCGTACTGGAACTTAAACAGTTGGTTAGGTTCCGCTTGATGCGGCGATACGTAAATATGGAGTACGTGTGAAACATCTACTATTTTTATCTTTATCACTAATCTTAGCTGGTTGCGGAGTTACAGGTACAGCAAGTAAAACTGAGTTTCCATTGTTAACAAACGCTCCAGTATTTAGTGCTAACGTCAATTCAGTTTCAATCATAACAGATGAAAATACAGCTGATAACGAATCATATGGGGCTTTTAATTGGGGAAGTTTTGATACAGCTGACAAAAATACAATTCAGCAATCAATCTTAAATACTCTAAACCAAAATACTTCAAACGTATTAACAAAAGCTAAAGTGCACGCCAAAATTCACCGTTATTCGCAAGTTATTACAAATGCCAGTTATGCAAGCTTTGTTATTGTTGATTGGTGTTTAGAAGTAAACGGTGAAATTATTCGCGACGAAGTATTTTATGCTGGCCACAGCGATGAACTTAATATATTTACTGGAAAAACGTTAGGCTGGGCAAAAGGTCAAACCCACAAAGCAATTTCAAGCCGTATCATCAACCAGTCTATACAATCTTTATCTGATCCGTCTCTTAAAAGCGCTTACCCCGAAAATAATGTATTTTTAAATGCTAAAGATGCAGTGGCTGCTTTACCCACACAGCTTACTTCGGTTGTTGGTGCAGGTTTCTCAGGTGGTATGTATTATTATGTTGGTCCGACTACTGGTAATACTAACTTCAATCAAAAATCAGTTTACCAAAAGGTTAATTGGCAGCAAGAAATTCAGTAAGCGCAGCTTGCGTATAATCGGGTAGCCGGAGGTATATAACCTCCAGACCCCACACCACCCATCATGAGTTTTTCATTAGCAGGAAGTGCAATGGGCGGTTCATCTCCCGTAATGAATATTGATCCAAATACCTCTCAATGACACTAAACCTTGTGAATCTAAGTCATTGCCTAGCGCAATGTTAATTCCTTTTGTTTTTGGGCTTCTACAAGGTCCTTCGCTTCCAAGCGCCTACTTTTGGTTCTGGTGATACCACAGGCTATGGCGAGCCGTTCGCTGACACCCAGTTTCATTAAACTGCGTACTTTAGTGCGTGCTATTTTTTATAAAGAGCGCCACTGCCGCCAGTAGCACATTCTTATCCTACGGCGGATCCAGTGATCTAAATCCACCGTTAGCTAATTAAAATAAA
>NZ_JACJEY010000120.1:0-2955 GCF_014164295.1 Pseudoalteromonas sp. SG43-7 | reverse complement strand
ACATCATCACATTGAGATAATGCTTTTTCAACCGCTTGAACTTTAAATTCTTGTGTAAATCGACGTCTCATTTTTATCTGCCTCTATTAAAAGTTAGAGGCGACAACTATCCTGACACAGGGGGAAAAAAATTTAGTGAATTATTCACAAAGAGGTTAAGAGACGCTGCGCTTTAGAGTGACACAGATTCTAGACTCACACAGTATTTACGCGGCTGGGGACACTATTACCTAATAGCTAACGGTGGATTTAGATCACTGGATCCGCCGTAGGATAAGAATGTGCTACTGGCGGCAGTGGCGCTCTTTATAAAGGTATAGCACGCACTAAAGTGCGCAGTTTAATGAAATTGGGGGTCAGCGAGCGACTGGCCATAGCATGCGGTATCACTAGTACCAAAAGTAGGCGCTTGGAAGCGAAGGCCCTTGTAGAAGCTCAAAAACAAAAGGAATTAACATTGCGCTAGGCAATAACTACTTAGTTTCACAAGGTTTAGTGTCATTGAGAGATATTTGGATCAACATTCATTACGGGAGATGAACCGCCCATTGCACTTCTTGTTAATAAAAAGCGCATGATGGGTGGTGTGGGGGCTGGAGGGTAGAGACCTCCGGCTACCCGATTATGCATTCATCCACCCATGCTTTGCATTATCTTTTTGTTTAACTCTTGGAACGAGCGAACCAAATCATCACACACCTTCTTTGAAGCTCCGCAACGCACCGACATATCAATATAAATAGCGCCGTTACGCTCAATCACATCCCTTTTTACATAGGCGGGATAAGCTGGATGACTGGAAGGCGTAAAGCTATACATTACTCCCTCATTCGAACTAGCAATAGTCCAACCATCGTGATCGTAAACACTGAATGATTTGTCTTTTATCAGACGAGCTAATGTTTCCTCTACGGTTTCGCCTTCTTTGTTAAAGCCAGAGTATCCCAAGTTCTCGCCAAATGAACTAGAGCAGAAAAAACACAAAATAAAATATAAAAATACGTACTTCATGAAAGTTACTCGTCTATTGCCAACGCCCGGCTCACCAGCGGCCAAGCCGGAGCGATTTTTGTGGCAAAGTGTAGCGAAGCGAAACCACAAAAAACGCGGAGGTTTGGGCGTCTGCGTGGAGCCGTTTGTGTACGCCCGACATGGGCATTGACTTATGAGGTGAAAGTCCTCTGTAGGAAGATCACCGTTTAAATAACATACTGTTATTAAACGATAACTACTAGCGAATGGCAAGGGCTAAATCGCGAGAGATAGTCTGGAGGAAGCCGCTAGCAAATCTGCGAGCTGATGAACAAAAACATCATATGAGGCGTAGGCTGAAGACGAGCTAGCACAAGATAGCGAAGTCATGTGATCTAACGGCCACCGTAAATGATGCAGTTGTGCAGAGAAAGTCGATGCACCTTATTCGGGGAGATCTGATAAACACGCATCCGCGCTAACGCTTGGAGATTACCAGTTAGGGACTGGTTGATCAACCCTTGGCGCTTTGGTTGCTGCGACCTACAGCGAGCAAAATAGCAGTAAACAAGCGTTAGTTTAGACGCGCTTTATCGAGTAATCGCTAGAGTGATTTATCAGAAGTCAGCAGACGGCATAGTAGCCAAACGCCCATCGTAATGGAGGGGACACGGTGAAGGCCTGAACATCTTAACCAGAGGAGATACTACAGATGAACTTGAATTCACATAGATCACCGTGTTGCGATAGTGATGAACAGCGTTCTACTGTGAATAATACCTCGAATGAATATAGCCAAACAGATCATGACCTGATGGCAAGGGTACTAAGCAACCACAATATTGGTGCAGCATGGCAACATGTTAAGCGCAATAAAGGGGCTGCGGGTATTGATAATATGAGTATTGAAGAGTTTAATCACTTCGCTAAGTTACATTGGCTGGGTATTAAACAACAATTACTTAACGGCACTTATCAACCCTTGCCAGTCAAACGCGTGATGATACCCAAACCCGATGGCGGTGAGCGAATGCTTGGGATCCCTTCTGTTATCGACAGAGTGATCCAACAAGCCATTGCTCAAGTGATCAGCCCTTACTTTGAGCCTCAATTTTCACCACATAGTTATGGTTATCGTTCTCATAAAAGAGCCAGTCAAGCGGTGAACCATGTTCAATTTTGTGTTAAACAAGGTTATAAAACAGCGGTTGATATCGACTTGTCTAAGTTCTTTGATGAAGTAGACCATGACATGCTGATGAATCGTGTTGGCCGTAAAATCAAAGACAAAGCACTCATGCGCCTACTCGGTAAATACTTACGAGCGGGGATCGCAGAGCGCGAAACAGGTCTGTGGTTTGAGTCAACCAAAGGAGTCCCCCAAGGTGGGCCATTATCCCCTTTACTTTCCAACATTTTACTCGATGAATTAGATAAGAAGCTAACCTACAAACACCTTAAGTTTGCACGTTACGCTGATGACATAATCATTTTAGTAAAAACCAAAAGCGAAGGACTAATAATACAACAGGAAATTACTGCGTTTATCACTAAGCGATTAAAGCTCAAAGTGAACGAATCGAAAAGTCGGGTAGGTCCTGTATCAGGCTCGAAATTTCTCGGGTTCACATTTCGTTACGGTCAAGTGCAGATCCACGAACAGGCGCTAAAGAAATTCAAAGCAAATGTCAGGGAGCTCACTAACCGTAACTGGGGGATCTCAATGACCCTACAAATTCATAAACTCACACAGTATTTACGCGGCTGGGGACACTACTACCAGATAGCCAACGCTTATCAGCTAACGGTGGATTTAGATCATTGGATCCGACGTAGGATAAGAATGTGCTACTGGCGGCAATGGCGTAAACCTCGCACCAAAGTACGCAGTTTAATGAAATTGGGGGTCAGTGAGAGACTAGCCATAGCATGTGGTATCACCAGCAAGGGGCCTTGTCGAAGCTCAAAAACAAAAGGAATTAA